>NZ_JBMFST010000003.1:0-55819 GCF_049967395.1 Hydrogenobaculum sp.
CCCCTCAGGTAATTTTTCTATTGTTATTGTGATGTTTGCAACATTTTTTATACTTTCTATCATGATGAAAAGTATATCTTCTTGTCAAGTTATTTCTATGATTTAACTCAATCATCCATTTATTAATTATTTTTATGTATCTAAAACATAAAGGGTGTGGTAAAATATTTGGATATGGGATATTGGAAAGGGCTAATACACGCATATAGAGAATATCTGCCGGTTTCTGACAAGACACCTATTATAACGCTTTACGAAGGCAATACTCCTCTTATAAAAGCTCAAAGAATACCAGATATGTTAAAAGTAGGGGTGGAGCTTTACTTTAAGTTTGAGGGTTTAAATCCTACCGGTTCTTTCAAGGATAGAGGTATGACAATGGCCATATCAAAAGCTGCTGAATCTGGTAAAAGAGCTGTGATATGTGCATCCACCGGAAACACTTCTGCTTCTGCCGCTGCTTATGCCGCTAGGGCTGGCATGAAAGCTTTTGTAGTGCTTCCAAAAGGTGCCGTAGCCCTTGGTAAACTATCCCAAGCCATCATATATGGTGCAAAAGTAATAGCGCTTCTTGGAAATTTTGACGATGCTCTTTTTATAGTAAGGAAAATAGGCGAAGTTTTGCCAGTAGAAGTTGTAAATTCTGTAAACCCATACAGGATAGAAGGCCAAAAAACCGCCGCCTTTGAGATAATAGATGCTTTAGGCGATGCTCCAACCTATCATTTTATACCAGTAGGCAACGCCGGCAACATAACAGCCTATTGGAAAGGCTACAAAGAGTATCAAGCTTTAGGAAAATCAAAAAGATTGCCAATTATGATGGGATATCAAGCAGAAGGCTCAGCACCCATAGTAAAAGGCTATCCTATAAAAAACCCTCAAACCATAGCCACCGCTATAAAAATAGGTAACCCTTACAGTTGGAGAAACGCAATTCAAGCTGCCAAAGAATCAAACGGCAAAATAGATGCGGTTACAGATGAGGAAATACTCTATGCTTACAACTTAGTAGCTTCTTGTGAAGGTGTCTTTTGCGAACCTGCATCAGCTGCTTCTGTAGCTGGCTTTATCAAAAGCGCAAAAGAAGGCATTTTCAAAGAAGGCGATGTGGTGGTGTGTACTTTAACTGGCTCTGGCTTAAAAGACCCAGATACCGCTATGAAATCCGCCCAAAGCCCTATAGAGGTCCCACCAGATTTAAACCAAGTTTTAAAGCTTATAGAAATTTAAAGCTTTTCTATGATAATGTCTCCGTAGTGTTCTTCTTGATATATATCTGCATGTTTGTCGTATTGAATAAACATAAGGGCTGTGAATTGGACTGAAGCTTTGTCTTTATCTATTATCTCGGAAAAGTATAGCTTTGGCTTTTGATTTATGGTAGATTTTAGATACTCTATCACATCTTTTAATATGGACCTATGAAGAGGAATTTTGCGTTTTTTCATAATAGAGCGATGTCTTTCTTTTGTGAGGGTATACTTTTTTCTTTCTTTTGATATTTTTGGTGTGTTTTGTTGTTCTTGTGGTTCATCTATAGGCTCTATTTGAGATTCATCATACATCTGGACAAGCTCTTTTAACGTAAGTCTTTGGCGGTGTATCTTTGGTTTTGGAAACAATATCTCAAGCTTTTTTTTGAATAGAAATGTAGCTGCCGATAAAGCGTTGGCGGGTATTCTCATATCATGAAGCTCCATATTTCTTATTTGCTCTATGTAAAGTTGTGCTAAATTTGCTATGTCTATGCTCCATGGGTCGATTTTGCCTTCTTCTACAAGCGGTATCAAAAGGCTAAACGGATGGTCTTCTGGAAGTTTAAAATCCACTGACATAAGTTTCTACAAACCTTTTAAGCGCTTCTTTATCGCCGTCGTATTCATAAACTACGTTTTCTAAAGGCTCTTTTATATCGCCTACTTTTACTTTGGGAAAAGCCATATACTTAAAACCTTCTAATATTATCAAATCGTAATCTTTAAAAAAAGCTATAGCTTCATCGACAGTTTTTGGCTTTTGATACAAAACAAAGGTATCTTTTGATAAAATAGCGCTTTGGTGGTTTAAAGAAAGTATTCTGGCGCTGTCAGAGTTTTCTTTATCAAAAACGGCGTGCCCTTTGGGGTCATGTTTTATGTAGGCTATTTTGTAAATATTCTCAAAGCTTTTGATAATCTCTTCTATTAAGGTAGTTTTTCCACTGTTGTGATATCCTACAAAAGATAGGATTTTCATAGGGATATCTCGGTGCCTATTCCTTCTTTTGTGAATACTTCTATGAGTATTGAATGCTTTATTTTACCGTTTATTATATGGACTTTTCTAACACCTCTCAAAATAGCATCTATGGCAGAGTTTATCTTAGGTATCATACCTTTTGTAATAGTACCATCTTCTATAAGCTCTTTGTATTGGGATTTATGTATAGAAGATATAGTCTTCCCGTTTTTATCTAAAATTCCATCGGTATCCGTTAAAAATATAAGTTTTTCCGCTCCAAGCTCACAGGCAATTTCCGTAGCCGCCATATCGGCATTTATATTGTACATTTGATTTGATTCTGGGTCTATGCCTATTGGTGCTATCACCGGTGTATAGTCATTTTGTATGAGTTCTCTTATCAATTTTGTATTTACCGCTTGGACTTTGCCTACAAAACCTATATCCTTGCCTTCGTAATAGTATTTTTTGCATATTAGCAAATTTGCGTCTATACCTGATAATCCTATAGCCCCATGCATATTTGACATTTCTTTATTTAGCATAGATACTATGTCTTTGTTTAACTTTCCTATCAGCACCATTCTTGCCACATCAAGAGAGTCCTTGTCGGTCTTCCTTATACCGTTTATAAATTCTGTTTGTATGTTTAACTTGTCTAACATGTTCGTGATGTCTTTACCACCACCGTGCACCAACACCACTTTTATACCGACATATCTAAGAAGGGCTATGTCCTTTGCAAAAGAATGCTTTAGTTCGTCTTCTTCCATGGCGGCCCCGCCGTATTTGACTACGAAAACCTTTCCGTAGAAATCTCTTATAAAAGGTAAAGCTTCTTGAAGTACCAAGGCTTTTTCTAAAAGTTGTTGCATAATAAAAGCCTCATAAAAGTTTTTTCTGCACAGACATAATAACAGTTTCAGATAAAGAAGGGTGAGTATACATACACCTTGACAAAAACTCCACATCTTTCCCGGCTTTTACCACGTGCACTACTTGATGAAGCAGTTCTCCGGCTTGTGGTCCCAATATCTCTGCTCCTAAAATCTCTTTTGTGTTGGCATCGTATATTACCTTTGCGTACCCTTCGGCTTCGTCGTCTATGATAGCTTTTGGGTTTTTAACGAAAGTGGCTGTGCCCACTTCATAATCTAGCTCCATATCCTCAGCTTGGTCTATGTTTATACCAAAAGATGCAATTTCGTAAGCTGAGTATATTATCTTTGGTACTATCCTGTAATCTAACTTTTCCGCATCGTTGTTTATATGAGCTACAGCGGTTCTTCCTTCATACATAGATTTATGAGCAAGCATCAAAGGCGATGTTATGTCTCCGCAGGCGTATATATGGTTTACAGATGTTTTTGCGTACTCGTCAATTTTTACATACCCTTTCTCTGTAAGAGCTATATCTGTATTTTCTATGCCTATGTCTTTTGTGTTTGGAGCCCTCCCAACAGCTTCCAATATAATATCATATTCTAAAACGGTACCATCTTTTAAAATGGCTTTTCTTTTGCCGTCTTCTTCTATAAGATTTTCTATAGTATTTGAAGTAAATATCTTTACACCTAAGTTTTTAAGCTTTTTGCTAAGATAAGAGGCGCTATCTTCTGATTCTGAAGGTATTATTCTCCTTGAAATATCTACCAAATACACATCTATATCGTACATTCTAAATATGTATGCGAACTCTACGCCCACTACACCAGCCCCTACTATAAGAACCGATTTTGGTTTTTCTGTAAGTCCCCAGATGGTATCTGTGTTGTATATTTTAAACTTTGTTTTATCGTAGTGAAGTATGCTAACAACAGAAGAACCGGTGGAAAGAAGTATGTATTTGCCTTTTACTACATCTCCTTTTGTAGTTTCTATGGTGTTGTTGTCTTTAAATCTACCTTTTCCATAATATATATCCACTTTTAAGCTTTTAGCATAAGCTTTGAAACTCTCTCTTATATCGGAGACAGCGTTGTCTCGGTTTTCTTTAAAAGCAAGCCAGTCTATATCTTGGCTGTTTATTTTTATGCCGTATTTTATGCCCCTTGAAAGATGCTCCATGAGTTTAGCACCAAATCTCATGTATTTAGATGGTATGCAACCTCTGTTTAGACAATTACCACCTATGGTTTTCTCAGATATGTCTATCATAGCTACATGCATGCCGTATCTTTTGGCGTGTAACATAGCTTCGTAGCCGCCAGAGCCTGCTCCAAAAATAACTATGTCATATTCCTTCATCTTCCTTGCTCCTATCCTTTTTGCTATTTTTAATTTTATTCTTTCTTCTTTCTTTGTAAACCTCTTGTCTTATGTCCTTAATCAATTTTTTATATTTGTAGAATACACCCGGTACTTTTATTGGCAAGTGGTAATATTTTTCAAGCATAAGCATAATATCTTCCGTGGTTAAATATTTTTTATTGGTGATAAGGGTTTTTATGTATTTATATATCCTTGAGTCTTTTTTCACTATGTTACCACTACGCACTTGTGATGATTTATGTATGTTTTATATACGTCTTCTATCTCTTTTTTTGTGACTGATTTTATAAGATTTTCGTATTCAAATATCGTATCCTTGCCAAGTCCCATAAGTTCAAAATACCCCATCGCATAGGATTTGCTAAATCTGGTTTGATGCTCCAAAGAAAAGTTTCCTATAAGCTTTTGTTTTGCTAAGTCTATGTCTTCTTCTTTTATGTTTAGATTTTTTATTATATCGTTTAAATCTTTTAAAGCGTTGTCTGATTTTTCTATAGAAGTACCTATGTATGCTATCATTTTAGAGCAATAGAGATTAGTAGAAACAGAACTGTTTACTGCATAAGCATAACCTTTTTCTTCTCTTAAAATCTTAAAAAGTATAGAACTCATTCCATTTCCCAATATTGCATTTAGCACTTTAAAAGCAAAATACTCTTTTTTATCCTTTGATAGTGGTGCATCGTAACCACACATAATACTAGCCTGAGCCCCGCCTCTTTTTATGCTGATAACCTCATCTTTGTCTACTTTAGGACAGATGTTTATAGATGGTGTTTCTTGGTTTTTAGAAAAAATATCCAATACGCTTTTTATGGTTTCAATGTCTTTGTCTTCTAAATTATCCGCTACAACGCTTGCAACATAATCTTTTTTTAATATATCAAAATATCTTTCCCGAACATCTTTTACCGATATACTTTTAACGCTCTCTTCGGTGCCTAAGCTTGATATCTCATAAGGAGTATTTTTATACAATATTTTTCTTAAATTGTCAAAAGCAAAATCAAAAGGCCTCTCTTTTCTTGATTTTAAAGTAGATAATACGTTTTGCTTTTCTATTTCCAAGGTTTCTTCTTCAAATACGCTGTTTGTAAGCACATCTTTTAAAGTATCCATAGATTCTTTTATATTGGCTTTTTTAGTAGCTATTGATATTGTTATAAAATCTCCGTAGGTTTTAAATCTTAGAAATCCGCCAACACTTTCAAATACTTCGTTTATCTCCTGGGAAGTTTTGGAGGTTGTTTTCTTTCCCATTAGTGATGTGGTAACGTTTGTAAGGCCCTTTATTGGTTCGTTGACTGCACCATCTTTTAAAAATATGTTTATAGCCACTATATCAAAATCAGATTTTGTGTTATGGTATATAAATTTTTCCATATTTAACTCCAAGAATCATCTTGATTTGTATCTATATCGTTACCCCAATCATCTCCACCGGCAAAATCTATGTTGTTGTCTGTATCTTGATTTATTATATCTTGGTTATCTATAGGGGGTTCGTTGTAATAGTTGTTTTCCACGATAGTGGGCCCCATGCCAAAGCCTCCACCAAAACCGCCGCTAAATATAGACCCCATCAAAGATCCCATCGCCATCATGCCAAGCAAATCCATAAAAGACATTCCACCACCCATCATACCAGGATTTATGGGTGTTTGATTTTGGTAGTTTGGTTGAGTGTTCATGTTTTGTAGATTTTTTAAATCATCGTGGGTTTCATAAGTACTTTTAACGCCTGTAGCCACTTCTTTTAGTTTGTCTTTGAGATTTTCAAAATAAACATAAGCTCCTTGTATATCGGCTACTTCGTTGTTTTTAAGCTTTTGAAGTAAATCTATCATGTTTTTTCTTATCTCATCCAATTCGTTTAGCCTATTTGAAAGGTCTTTTTTGGCTGGGTCATCGTCTTTCAAAGATACCAAATCAATAGATAATTTAGTTTTAACCTTTTCAATATTCTCAAGATACAAGGTAAGCTCTTGCATAAGCTTCGTTTTTATATCTTCTTTGTTTTTGTTCGTAAGCTTGTTTGACATGTATAAAAATATAGCCCCCACTATCAGTAAACCACCTATTAAGAAAAATATCATAGCACCTCCAAAGGTACCCTTTTTGACTTTGATTGATTTTTGTAAATCTCTCTCGTAATGTTTTAAATAACCTTTATGGGCAAAGGATTCTGACGGGTCAAGCTTTTTGGCTACGTTTAGCTCTTGTAAAGCTTTTTGATCTTTGCCTTCAAGGTAATACACCTGAGATAACATATAATGGGCTTTAGCAGAGTTTGGGTCTTTTTGTAACACCTCTTTCAAAAGCATTTCGGCTTTGTGATAGTGCCCAGCTTGTACTTCTTTGGCTATATCGGAAGGGGTTGGCAGTGCTAAAGCTAAGCTAAACCACATTAGAAGGAATATTATATATTTTTTCATATATTAAGCCTTTTTCTTCCTATGTTAAAAGCCAAAAACACCGCAAACAAAAACGCTCCAAGCATAAGAAATCCCATAATCTTCCATACTATTATACCTATTACAAGCACAATGGCTAGCAAAATAGCTTGCCCTATCATTTTAATCCCATCTCTTTCTTGAGGGCTTCGAGTTTCTCGTCTACTGTGCTTGTTTTTTCAAGGTTTTCAAATTCTTTTTCTATATCGGTACCAGTTTGTTCATCTTCTATGTTTTTCATAGCCTTAGCTCTTGCCTCTTCTTTTAGGACTTTTTCTTCTACTGAATCAAGCTTTTCTTTTGCATGAGAGTCCCCTATACCAGTGGTTATTTCGGAAGCCTTCTCTTGGGCTTTTGCCACTTCGTACCTTGTGCTTAGGATATCTGCTTTTGATTCTAATTCTTGTTTTTTGTTTTTTAGCTCTTGTATTTTGGCTTTTAGCTCATTTATAGAAGGCTCTAAAGCCTCAATCTGCTTTTGATAAACATCTGCTTGCTTTTTAGCTTCTTCTTCTTGCTCTAAAGCTTTTTTTGCCAAATCTTCTCTACCCGCTTGAAGGGCTTTCTTGGCTTTTTCGTGCCAATCGTTAGCCTCTTCTTCAAATTGGGCTTTTTTTTGCTTTAAAAGCTCGTATTCGGCCATTACGTTTACCATGCTGGCGTTGGCTTTTTCTATCTGCTCTTGTAAATCCCTTATCACTTGCCTTGCGGTTCTTCCGGGCTCTGACGCTTTATCAAGAGCATCGTTTAAAGCACCTTTAATTTGGGTCATTAGATTTTCTAAAAAGCTCATAAACTAACCTCCTCTTTATTATAATCTATATCCCCTAAATAAAATATCTGTGAGTTATAGAAAACTTTTTAACCTTTCTTTTATAAACTCTTTTGGTATAACACCGCTTATATTCCCATTTATGTTGAAAGTCCTACAAGAGTAAGATATTTGGTCTGGGGCCTTGCCTGTGTAGATATCTATGCCGTTTACGTATATAGACGGTGAGCCCATAAACTTTACTTTTTGAGCAGTTTCTAGATCTTTTACATCTATGCTGTTTATGGGTATGTTTATGTTTAGCTCTTTCAAAGCTTCTAAAAGATTTTGGTATGTGGGTTCAGAGTTTGGGCAACCCTGAAAGAATAAAAACTCTATTTTTTCTATATTCATCTTAAGCTCCTTCTTTGTTGCTTTTAAAAATATTTAATAAAAGCCTGTAAGCTTTTTCTTGTATGTCTTCTTCTATGTCGTCTATAAAACCCATCTCATAGAATAAAAATATACGTTCCAACGTGCCTATGAAAAGTGCTGTGGCGTATTCTGGTTGTATGCCTATTTCTTCGTGGCTCTTAAAAAATTCGTATATAACATCCTTTGGCATTTTACCATCTTTTAATCTTAGTTCATAGTCTATTTTAAAATAGTGAAATAAGTTTATAAACTTGAAAGCCTCTGGATTTGTAAAAGCGTAGTTTAAAAATGCTTCAGATAAGTTTTTTAAAGCCTCTTCAAAGTTTTGGGCTTTTGATAAGGCGCTGTTTAGATGTGTATAAAACTCCTGAGAGCTATTAAGAAAAAGAGATTTTACTATCTGCTCTTTGCTATCAAAATGTCTATATATAGCTCCTTCTGTTATGCCAACGGCTCTAGCTATATCTTTTATAGTAGTCTCTCTAATACCTTTGTTTGAAAATATCTTAAGGGCTTCGTGCAATATTCTATTTCTCGTTCTTCTTGGCATATCAAAATATTAACATAAGTAAATGTTAACAACAATGATTTATATTTCTGCTAAATATCAGTATAGCCGTATGGGCTGGCATAAAATCCTCTGGTCTTAATCTATCTGGATTTGGTTTTAATTTTCTAAGAAGTATTTCAGATATCTCATAAACAAAAAATTTATCTTTTGACGATTCTAAAAGCTTTGAAACTTGGTTGTAGGTAGGCACTAAAAAACATACGTTTGCGCCTGGCTTAAGCTCTTTGTGTAGCTTGTCTACGTATTCCCAAGGTTCTTTTGTGTCTATAAAAGCGCAATCAAAGAATCCTTCTTCGTATTTTGTATCGTTGTAATTTGCCAGTATGGCTTTTAACCTATCGTCTAAAAGTCCAAAAGTTTTTAAGTTTTTAATAGCGTTGTCGTAAGCTTTTTGGTTTTCTTCGTGGGTGTATAAAATAGCATCTTCTTTCATGGTTTTTAATATAACAGCGCTCATTACGGCACTTCCCATACCAAACTCAAGTATTCTTTTGCAAGACGGTATATCTAATTTTATGGCTGCATAAAAAGCGTCTTTTGGATAAACTATTTGAGTCTCTCTTTTGAATCCATATTTTACAATTTCTTCAATGGTGGGCTTTGCTACAAAAAATCCGTTTAAAAAAATACCGTCTTCTTTCCCTATGATGTCATCGTACTTTAGTATGTGAGATTTTACGTTTAGGCTTTCTCCTTTTTTAACTCTTTTTATATAGACTTTATCGCTATATCTTATTGTAACCAAATCATTTTCTAATATCATTATAGAGGTGATATTTCAAATAGAGGTTGGCCGTATTCTACTATTTCACCGTTTTCTACCAATATGCTTTCTATCCTACCCCTTATATCGCTCTCTATTTCGTTCATAACTTTTAAAGCTTCTATTATACACAAGGTTTGACCTGGTGATACTATATCCCCTACTTCTACAAAAGGTGGTGCATCTGGAGAAGGTGCTCTATAAAAAGTACCCACCAACGGACTCGTAATAACGTGATAGTTTGATTTTTGGGCTTCTTTTGGTGCTTGCGTTTCGTCTTTTTGCCTTGATACCTCTAAATGTCTTGTTTCTTTGGGTACTTCTTCTACTATATATGTTTGTCCTTTTTCAAGCTCTAATGTAAAATCTCCGGAGCTTAATTTTAGCTTTTGTAAACTAGAATTATCTAAGGCTTTTATAAGGGCTAATATAGGTTCTAAATCCATATCACTTTTTCTGTGCTCTGTCGAGCCTTTCTAAATATTGGCCTGTCCTTGTATCTACTTTTACTATATCGCCTTCGTTTATGAAAAATGGCACTTGTATTACAGCACCGGTTTCTAGTTTTGCAGGTTTTGAACCACCAGCCGCTGTATCTCCTTTGAAGCCAGGGTCTGTTTCTATTACTTCAAGCTCTACCGCCTTTGGAAGCTCTATGCCTATTGGTTTATTTTTGTAGATAAACACCACTACGGTCATGCCCTCTTTCAAAAACTTAGCCTCTTCCTTTATGTCCTCTGCGTTTATGCTTATCATTTCATGGGTGTTTTGAGTAAGGAAGTGGTATTCGTCTGCATCCTTGTAAGAAAACTCTGCAAACACTTGTTCAAAATCGGCAAGCTCTATGCTGTCAGAGGATTTGTAGGTGATTTCAATGGCGTTGCCAGTGTTCATGTTTTTGGCTTTTACTCTAACAAAAGCTTGACCTTTTCCGGGTTTTACGTGGTCGTAATCCACAACTCTGTAGGGCTCACCCTTGTACTCAATAAACATATCCCTTTGAATGCGGTTTATATCAATTTTTTCAGCCATGGCTTTTATTATAGCATAAATTTACCGTTAGATATTTTACAAATTGTTTTGCGCTTCTACCCGAATAACCACCAGCATTTAGGGCAAATCTATCCGCTTCTTGCTCAAATTCTTCGTTCCATTCCAAGTTTAGGCTTTTAACATGATGTTTTACAATGTTTATATACTGTTCTTTTGAAAAGCCCCAAAAACCAAGCCTAAGGCCAAATCTATCTACCAAAGCGTAAGCGTCGTTTAGACTATCCTCTGGAAACTTTTCGTCTTCCACTTTTTCTATAGTTAGATCTCTTTTGTTTGAAGTAGCATACACTATAAGGTTATTGGGGCGCTCTTCTATATCTCCTTCCAAAAGCGCTTTCATCAAAGAAAATCTTTCATCTTTTTCACTAAAAACAAGATCATCAAAAAACAAAATAAACCTATAAGGTTTATCATATATGTATTCGTATATAAAAGCCAAATCCTCAAGGTTTGATTTGTAAGCTTGTATCATTCTTAGCCCTTCATCTTTAAATCTATAAAGCATCGATTTTACCAAAGCAGATTTGCCGCTTCCTCTTCTTCCCCACAAAAGTGCATCGTTTGCCATATAACCTTTCGCAAAGCAGTGGGTATTTTTTATGAGCTTTTCTTTTTGGTCATCGATGAAAAGAAGATCATCTGGGTTTACAAGATCTGGTCTTTTGATAGGCTCTAAGTTTTTTTCTATTATTCTAAAAGCCACAAAGGTTTTTAGCTCTAAACTCATATAAGGTTGTATTTTTTTAGGACTTCTTTTAACTTTTCTTCGTTTTGAGGAAGCATTTCACAAAGAGGTAGTCTAAACTCTTTTTTTACCATACCCATCAAAGAAAGGGCGGTTTTTACAGGGATGGGGTTAGTCTCTATAAACATAATCTTAAATATTTCTAAAAGATGATAATGCATTTGCCTTGCTTTTTCAAAATCACCTTTTAAAGCATGAGTTGTTAGTTCTTTTACCTCTTTTGGCATCACGTTGCTGATTACAGATACCACCCCTTTAGCGCCCAAGCTCATCATAGGAAGTGTCAGAGAATCATCTCCAGAAAATACCGTGAAATTTGGTATTCTTTTTAAAATCTCTGATATTCTATCCATGTTTGGCGTTGATTCCTTGGAGCCTTTTATATTTGGATGGTCTTTTGCAAGTCTTTCTAAAGTATCCACAGATATTTCTATACCTGTCCTAGAAGGAATGTTGTAGATGTATATGTCTATATCTACTTCTTTTGCTATTTTGCTAAAATGTCTATAAAGTCCCTCTTGAGTTGGTTTGTTGTAGTATGGTACTACCAAAAGAGCACTGTCTGCACCCACTGCTTTTGCAAAGGTCGTAAATCTCAAAGCTTCTTCAGTGGAGTTTGCGCCAGTCCCAGCCATTATGTGTATGCGTTTTTTGGCGCTTTTAACGGCAAACTCTATAACAGCTTCATGTTCTTCGTAGCTTAAAGTAGGTGATTCACCTGAAGTGCCGCATACCAATATGCCATCCGTACCATTGGCTATTTGAAACTCTATAAGCCTCTCAAAAGCTCCGTAATCTACTTCACCGTTTTTAAAGGGTGTTACTATGGCAGTTATACTTCCTGTTAACATACTAATAATATAACCTAAAAATCTTTATTTGGCTTTTTATTTTACTCTATCTTTGGAAATAAACTTAGCTTACTTTTAATACCTTCAAAATCTATGCTGTAAGGAGTTGGAAACTTTATGGAGTTTATATTTGCACCAACGCTGTCAAACACTTCTTTCATTTTATGAGGCATAAAAGGATTTAACATCCAACAAGAGACAAGAATACCATCCACAAGTGTAAGAAGCACGTCTTTTAAAGAAGGATCATTGTTTTTGGCTAAGGCCCAAGGGGCTTTTTCATCCACATATTTGTTTAGATAATCTACAAGCTTCATAACCTCTTCTAAAGCTTTGTGAAATTGAAGCTCGTTCATATATTTATCAAAAGCATTTAAAACTTCATTTGCTAATGTCTTATAATGTTCATCTTCTTGTATTTGGCTTTTAGAAGTAATATTGTATTTTATGCACATAGCAAAGACCCTACTCACAAGATTTCCAATGCCGTTGGCTAGTTCTCCGTTTATACGTCTTTTAACAGCTTCTTTAGAAAAATCCCCGTCTTGGCCAAAGGCTACTTCTCTTAATAAGAAATACCTTGTTTCATCTAAGCCGTATTCGTTGACCACGTCGTATGGGTTTATAACGTTTCCCAAAGATTTTGACATCTTTTGACCTTCTACGGTCCACCATCCGTGAGCATAGACGTGTTTTGGGAGCTCCATATCAAGAGACATCAAAAATGCCGGCCAATAAACAGCGTGAAATCTCAAAATATCTTTCCCTACTATATGAAAATCCGCTGGCCAAAACTCCATCTTGTTTTTAAACTTTAAAGCGGATATATAGTTAAACAAAGCATCAAACCATACATATATGACATGGTTTTTATCAAAAGGAAGTTCTATGCCCCAGCTTACCCTTTCTTTTGGTCTTGTAACAGATAAATCTTTTAAACCTTGCTTTACAAAAGATACCACCTCTTCTTTGCGGTAGTCTGGTTTTATAAAATCTGTTTCGTAAAGCTTTAAAAGTTTATCTTGATATTTTGACAATTTAAAAAAATAAGTTTCTTCCTTTATAAAATCACACTTTTTCTTGTGTATAGGACAGTGATAATCAAAATCTTTTATCTCGGATTCTGGCTTAAACTCTTCACACCCAACACAATAGTATCCCTCGTAGTATCCTTTGTATATATCACCCTTTTCATAAACTTTTGCTATAATCTCTTGCACATAAGTTTTGTGATAATCATCTGTTGTTCTTATGATGTGATCGTAGGATATATCCAAAAAATCCCATAGGTTTTTAAAATTTTGGAAGTTTTTATCGCAAAGCTCCTTTGGACTTATACCTTTTTCTTCCGCAGCTTTTTGAAGCTTAAGCCCATGTTCATCTGTACCCGTCAGAAAAAATACGTTAAAACCCCTTTGTCTTTTATAGCGCGCTATAGTATCTGCTGCTATGGTAGTATAAGCATGTCCTATGTGCGGTACATCGTTTACATAGTATATGGGTGTTGTTACGTAAAATTTCATAGATACCAATATACCATACTTTATTTTGTTTTAAAAGCTAAACACACATGCTATAATAAAAATGTGAGAGTTTCAAAAACGTATAGGCTTAGTTCAAAAGTTATTATGAAGATAGAAGCTTTGGCTGAAAAACTTGATATATCTGCCACAGAGGTAGTAGAGAAAGCTGTAGAAGAATTATATTCCAAAGAAATAAAAGGTTTGCACTACGTATCCGTAGACAAATACAATGAAATAGTAGATAAGCTAAAAGAATCAAACGATGTAATAATATCGCTAAACAAGCAGATTGCTTCTTTATACGAACAAATAAAACAATTAGAATACGACAAAATATCTTTAGAGTTTAAATTGAAAGAAAAGGAAAGAGCTTTCAACAGGCTTAAAAAGAGAATAGAAAACGTGCCGTTTTGGAGAAAAGACATATCTGAGCTATTTGGTCCCAAAAAAGAAGACGAAGAAGATTAGATGTTTAAAAATTCTAAACTTATATTAAAAATAATATCTGGCCACTGTTTTTCGCTAAATTTTACAATAGAGCTTAGCGCTTGGTTAACCCCTTCTTTATCAACCCCCACTACAGCAGCACCTATTCTCGAGCGCTGCCAAGAATCGTGGAAATCCACTTCAGATACAGATATTTTAAAGTTGCTAACGAGCTTATCTTTTATAGACCTCACATAGTGTCTTTTTTCTTTCAAAGAAAGAGCATCTGGTATATAAAAATCTATTATTACTATACCAACAATCATAAAAAATATTATAGCTTGCTTTCTATCTCTTTTAAGGTATTTTGATAGGCTTTGTTGTTTGGTTCAAGTTTTAAAGCTTTTAATATGATGGATTTTGCTTTATCTTTTTCGCCCAGCTTGTAGTACGTATAAGCCAAATTGTTCATAGCGTCTGTGTTTTTAGGGTTTATTTTTATGGCTTTTTCGTAATATTTTACGGCATCTTTGTATTTTTTTTCTTTAAAAAGCGCATTGCCTAAGTCAAAGTATGCAATGTCGTAGTTTTTATCTTTTTTTATAGCCATTTTATACTGGTATATGGCATCCTTATAATCTTTTTGCTTTTCGTAAGTGTATCCAAGTTCTACATGTTCTTTGGCGCTAAGGGGGTCATGTACTATAACTATGTAAGAGCAGGAGCTTAGTATCATAGTAAAAGCCAAAAAAACAAGTTTTTTCAAGATATGATGCCACCCCCTAAGAGTGTATCGCCAAAATAAATAGCTCCTACTTGGCCTTTTGCTACTTGCGTTGCCGGTTCTTTTAAAAGTACTCTTACATCATCTTTATCTTCTTCTATATGCTTTATCGGTATAGGTTTTGAGTTATACCTGATTTGTATGTACATATTGTCTTTTTCAAAATTTTCCAGCCTATTGTAATCCTTTAATGTTATTGCGTCTTTGAAAAGATATTCTTTTTCACCTACGTAAAGTATGTTGTTTTCAATATCTTTTTCTACTACATAAAGCGGTTTATGATAAGACACCCCCAATCCATGCCTTTGGCCTATGGTATATTTGTGTATGCCTTTGTGTTTACCTAGTTTTTTTTGAGTAGCTATATGCACTATATCCCCTTGTGTCATGTCTATAAATTGAGATAGGTAATCTTCTAAATCCATACCTTTTAAAAAACATACATCTTGAGATTCTACTTTGTTAGCCACCGGAAGGTTTATTTTTTTTGCGATGTCTCTAATTTCTTGCTTTGTCATAAGGCCCACTGGAAACATAAGATAATCAAGGCTTTGTTTAGGGACAAGCGCCATGAAGTAAGATTGGTCTTTTTCTTTAGCCCTTTTTATTTTATTGCCTTCTTTTATCACGTAGTGCCCCGTGGCTAAAAAATCTATATCGGCAGTTTGTTTTAGATAGAAGCCCAAAAACGCAGTCTTTACATCTTTATTGCATATAGCACAAGGATTTGGTGTAAGCCCAGCTTTGTAGCTTTTTATAAAATAATCTATCACTCTTTCTTTAAATAGATTTTCCCAATCAAGCGTAATGTGTGGTATACCAAGTATATCGCATACTATTCTTGCATCTTGCACGTCTTTTGGAGAGCAGCATACCCTTGCGTTTTCTGGGCATTCTTCTTTGTAAAATCGTAGTGTAACGCCTATTACATCGTGACCTTGTTCTTTTAGCAAATATGCGGCTACGCTTGAATCCACGCCGCCACTCATACCGACAGCAATTCTCATGTTTACTTGTAAAGCTTGCTCAATATGTATAAAAATTGTTCTTTTGTTTTATAACCTTGATAAACTTTAAAGTGCCCATTTGGATATACAACAGCAAAAGCTGGAGTACCAAACAATCTGAACTTTCTAATAAACTTATTTCCGCCAGATTCATCTACATTTACCGAAGAAAATATAAAATGCTTATTTATAAAATCCACTACATCGGGCTTTTGCAACACATATTGGTCAAAAAGATCGCAATACGTACAATCGTTCCCGTAAAAGTATAAAAGCACCGGCCTATGCTCTTTTTTTGATAGCTCTTTAGCTTGGTTGTAATAATAAATATATAGCCCGTGCCATACGGTAGGGTTAGTGTTTGGTACATTGCTTGTGGTGCCATCGGCGAATACCATAATACTAAAAGCCAAAAACGTTAAAAAAATTCTAAAATACTTCATGTATATATGATAGCAGTTAAAAAGTAATCAAGTATAAGAATTAACATAGAAGATATTACAACCGATGATGTGGTGGCCCTACCAACACCCTGATTGCCACCGCTCGTCTTGAAACCAAAATAGTTGCTAACTGTGGCAATCACTATACCATATGCAAAAGCTTTATATAACCCCCCGTATATATCGTAAAAATCTACAATTTCCTTTGTTTTATCCCAATACATATGTCCGTTTATATGGAATATTAAGGTGCTTACGAGGTATCCGCCAATTATTCCAGAGATATCTGATAATATTGTAAGAAGAGGTAAATCAATCATGCAAGCAAAAAGTATCGGGCTTGTAATATATGCGTAAGGGTTTATAGCCAGCGTTTCAAGAGCGTCTATTTGTTCGGTAACCTTCATAGTACCTATAGAAGCTGTAATGGCAGAACCAACTCTTGCCACAACCATCAAGGATGTAAGCACTGGTCCAAGCTCCCTACCCATTGAAAGAGCTACCAAAGCCCCAATTAGATACTCTGAGTTAAACTTATGAAGGGTAGAATACGTTTGCAAAGCCAAAACCCCGCCCGTAAATAGCGATGTGGTAACCACTACCGGCACAGTATCGGCGCCTATGTAAACTACTCTATCTACAAAGTGTTTTAACTTTGGCCTATCTTTAAAGATGTGCAAAAGCGCTGTTAGAAAAATATAGAAAGCCTCTCCTAAGGCATTTATAAACTCTACCATTACTTTTTCTCCACCTTGTTTATTATAAAGTAAACTATACCTATAAAAAGCATCAATATACCAAGTATTAGAAGTTCAATGCTTTTCTTTGGATATAAAGATATTATAAGTATTTTTCTTATAATGGCAGCTAAAGCTATGCCAGCAAACACCTTAAGAGATAGAGAAGCCCCTTTTAAATGCTTTATTTCTTCGTTTAAAAGCTCGGATATAGCATACAAAATAAGCGTAGAACCAAGTATCTCGAGGGCGGTAGACTCTGGTGACACTCTACCAAGCACCAAATTTACCAATTCGTACAGTATCCATCCACCACCCACTATAGCTAAAAAGCTCATTATGGTAACAATAAAAAGGTCTATTGACCTTGAAACTCCTTGTATGGCTTCTATGAATATTTTTTGGATTTTGGAAGTACCTAAATATGTTTTAAATTCTTCTTCTCTATAAGCCTCTGTGATAATATCAAGGTTTATATCAAGGATTTTATCGATGGATTTTAAAATCTTTATCTTTTCGTCTGCATCGGCTGTTTTTTCTATGACTAGTGTCTCTATAAACTCTCTAACAAAATTCATTGAAGAGTTTAAATAATGAGGTGGTAAGCCTATCTGAACGTGTCTCATACCTATGCGCTGAACTTTTGAAATATAAATATGGTCAATGTTTCCTTCAAAAAGCCCCAAAAACCAAGCTTGTAAGTGGGCTTTGTGCCTTTCTTTTATTTTTTCATCTTTTAAATACCTGTCCTTGTCTTCAAATATATTAAAATACTCGTAAAGCTTGTTTACAAAATCATCCTTATGTTTAATCGCTATATCCTTCATCTCTTTAAGGTGTCTCTCATCTTCTTCATTCCAACTATAATGCTTTTTAATCTCTTCTATGCTTCTCATTGATAGCTAATATTATATGCTAAAATAAAAATCTTATGCATAGGTCTATAGATAAAAAAGCTTTTATTTTGTTGATAGTGCTATCTTTTATATGGGGTTACAACTGGGTTTTGATGAAGCAGGCTATACAGTATATGCCAGAGCTTTATTTTGCCTTTTTTAGGACTATATTTGGTGCTTTTTTGCTTTTTGGTATATTGGCTTTTAACAAGAAAAACCTAAAAATAACACATTTTAAATATGTGAGCATACTGGGGTTTTTACAAACTACAGGTTTTGTGGGTCTTACCATATTGGCTCTTAAATTTGCTAAAGCTGGTAAAACAGCGATATTAGTTTATTCTATGCCTTTTTGGCTTGTGTTGTTTTCTTGGAAGATTTTAAAAGAGATACCGGATAGAAAGGAAATAATTAGCAACGTTGTAGCTTTTCTGGGGCTTTTTCTTGTGTTAGAACCTTGGGATATGATAGGCAACAAGGGATTTTTGGGCGATGCTCTCGCTATCTTAAGCGGTATATCTTGGGCTTTTGCAGTAATATGGCAGAAAAAACACCGCAACTTAAATGCCGATATAATCTCGTTAAACGCATGGCAGATGTTTATAGGAAGTATAGGTATTTTGATATGCGCTTTAATGTTTGAGAGATTTTATATAAGGTTTTCTTATTTTCTTTTGTTTGCTATATTCTACAATGCAGTTTTGGCAAACGCTTTAGCATGGGTTATATGGAGTTATGCAATAAAAAGACTTCCTTCTGGTTTTATGGGACTTACGATGCTTACTACACCTGTAATAGGTATGATTTCTTCTATGATTATTCTAAAAGAGCGTATGGATATTTACGAAATAATTGGGTCTTCTCTTATTGTTTTAGGTCTTTTAATAAACACCTTAGACCATATAAGAAAAGCTTAAAATTAGCGCTGCTTTTTCTCCCATTCCCAAGCGGTTTTTACTATGAAGTAAGGATCATCGTATTTTGGTTTCCAGCCAAGCGTATTTTTTATCTTATCAACATTTGCAATAAGAACAGGTGGGTCTCCTGGTCTTCTATCGTAATTATATACTGGAAAATCAACACCTGTTACATCTTTTACTATATCAACCACCTCTTTTACACTTAAACCTCTTCCGTAACCGCAGTTAAAAATATCTGAATCAGCGCCTTCTTCAAGGTATTTCATAGCCTCAAAATGAGCATCCACAAGATCAGACACGTGTATATAATCTCTTATGCAAGTGCCATCTTTTGTGTTGTAATCAGTGCCGTATATGCCAAAATCTTTGATCTCACCTTTTGCGGCTTTTAAGGCTCTTAAAATAAGATGCGTTGGTTTTTTGGAAATTTGACCAAGCTCTCCTTCCGGATCTGCTCCAGCTACGTTAAAATACCTAATGGCAACATACCTTAAATCGCTTACTTTTGACACATCTTCTAAGGCTTTTTCAAAGTTTGCCTTAGATTGACCGTAAGGGTTTATTGGTTCTATAGAGTCTGTTTCTTTTACAGGTTTATCGGATTTTATACCGTAAACAGCTGCTGTTGATGAAAATATAAAGTTTTTTACTCCAGATTTTACAGCGTATTCTAAAAGCTTTAAACTGTTGCAAAAATTGTTTTCATAATACTTTATAGGTTGTTGTACAGATTCTTCAACAGCTATGTATGCTGCAAAATGTATTATCGCATCTGGTTTAAACTCTAATAGCGCCTCTAAGGTTTCTTTGCTTTGTATATCAGCTTGTAAAAACTTACCACCTTTTACAAATTCTCTATGACCTGTAGATAAATTATCTATCACAAGGACATCGTAGCCTCTTTTTAGGGCTTCTTTTAGCATGTGAGAGCCTATGTATCCAGCCCCACCGGTTATAACGATTTTCTTACTTATAAGCACTCCTCTTCAAAAGATGCTATAATTCTTAGTCTTCTTTCGTGCCTTCCACCTTCAAAGTGTGCGTCAAACCAAGCGTCCACTATTGATTTTGCCAACTCAATCCCTATTACTCTAGCACCTAAACATAAAATGTTTGCGTTGTTATCTCTTACGCTCATCCTTGCCATATATTCGTTTAGGCAAAGAGCAGCTCTTATACCCTTTATCTTGTTGGCGCTTATGGACATTCCAAGACCGCTTCCACATATTAATATGCCTCTGTCGGCTTTTTGGTTTTTGATATGAAGAGCCACTTCTTTGGCATATATAGGGTAATCTGTGGATTCTTTTGAATGTGTACCGCAATCTATTAGCTCATGGCCTTTTGATATTATATGTTCTTTTAAAGCTTCTTTTAAATCAAAGCCAGCGTGGTCTGAACCTATGGCTATTCTCATAAACACTCTCTTATAAGCTTATTTACAAGTTTTGGGTTAGCTTTACCTTTGGTAAGCTTCATAACCTCTCCCACCAAAAATCCTATTAGTTTTTCTTCGCCGTTTTTTAGCCTTTCTCTTTCTTGCGGGAATTTTTCTAATACGCTTATTACCACAGCTTTTATCTCTTCTTCGTTTGATATCTGCTTTAAGCCCCTTTCTTCTATGATAACATCTGGGTCTTTTTTGCTTGTTAGCATATCTTTTATAACTTCTTTTGCTATTTTTGTGGATATCACATCTTTTTTGATGAGCTCTACAAGCTTTGCAAGATGCTCTGGTGCTATTGGTATTTCTTCCATCTGGTTTTCATTCATAAACCCAAGTACATCGTTTAAAAGCCAATTGCTAAGGGCTTTGTACTCTTTAGTGTATTTTGTGGCTTCTTGGAAAAAGTCTCCTAACTCTTTTAGATTTGTAAGCACAGATGCTTCATACCTACTAAGACCGTAATCTTTCATCAACCTTTCTATACGCTCGTCTGGTAGCTCTGGCATATTGTCTTTTATGTTTTCTAAAAGCTCTTTACTTATGATAAGAGGAAGCAAATCAGGGTCTTTAAAATATCTGTAATCTTC
This sequence comes from Hydrogenobaculum sp., assembly GCF_049967395.1. NCBI lineage: Bacteria > Pseudomonadati > Aquificota > Aquificia > Aquificales > Aquificaceae > Hydrogenobaculum > Hydrogenobaculum sp. The sequence goes on from NZ_JBMFST010000003.1 coordinate 20,887, forward strand.
TGCCTCTTCTTTAGTCCTCATTACAAAGGTCTTACCGCTTTGAGGATCAAAACCCCTCGTTTCTTGTTCTACAGATTTTCCTTCTAAGAGTATAGCCTTTTGACGTTCTATCTCGTACTCTATAGCTTTTTGTACAAATTTAAAAGAGTTTACGTTTTTTACCTCTACTCTCGTGCCAAGCTCTTGAGAACCTTTCGGCCTTAGAGATACATTCACATCGCATCTTAACTGGCCTTTTTCCATATCTGCTTTTGAAACACCAGCGTATCTTACTATAGCCCTTAGTTTTTCTAAAAACTCTTTGGCTTCTTCTGTGGAGTTTATATCTGGTTCTGTAACTATTTCCATAAGAGGTGTACCGGCTCTATTGAGATCCACCAAAGAGCTATCTTCGTAGTGGTTGTTTTTACCAGCATCTTCTTCTAAATGTAGCCTTCTTATTCTTACTTTTTTATGTTCTAAAAGCACAAAACCGTGCTCAGCTAAAGGCTTTTCGTATTGAGATATTTGATAACCTTTTGGTAAATCTGGGTAAAAATAGTGTTTTCTTGCCATTATCGATGTTAGATTTATATTGCAATTTAACGCTAAAGATGTTCTAATGCCATATTCTACTGCTTTCTTGTTGATAACTGGAAGGCTTCCTGGCAATGCCATGCATACTGGGCATACGTTTGTATTGGGGGGAGCATCGTACTCTATCTTACAAGAGCAAAACATCTTTGTTTTTGTATCCATATGAACATGCACTTCCAAACCTATAACCGGCTCAAATTCCATAGCACTTACATTATAGCACAAAGTTTAGGTTTAACGCTTTTAGTATGATAAAATTTTATTATGGAAATATTGGAAATCCCTATAGAAGAAGAGGCGAGACAATCTTACCTTGATTATGCGATGTCTGTTATAGTAGGTAGAGCTATACCAGACGTTAGAGACGGTCTTAAACCAGTTCAAAGAAGAATACTGTATGCAATGTATGAGATGGATCTAACCCCAGACAAACCCTTTAAAAAATGTGCCCGTATTGTAGGGGATACGATGGGAAGATATCATCCCCATGGAGATCAAGCTATATACGATGCTCTTGTGAGAATGGCTCAGGATTTTAATTTAAGGTATCCTCTTGTAATAGGACAAGGGAATTTTGGTTCTATAGACGGTGACCCGCCTGCTGCAATGAGATATACAGAGGCCAAGCTATCCAAGATAACGCTTAGCCTGTTGGAAGATATAGAAAATGATACCGTTGATTTTGTACCAAATTTTGATGAAAGTGTTATGGAACCTCAAGTTCTTCCAGCAAAGATGCCAAACCTTCTTTGCAACGGTACTACGGGTATAGCGGTAGGTCTTGCCACTTCTATCCCTCCTCACAATCTAAAAGAAGTTTGTGATGCTTTGGTGGCTTTGGCTCAAAACCAAGATATAACTGTGGAAGAGCTTATGCAATATATAAAAGGACCAGATTTTCCTACAGGCGGTATAATAGTAGGGGAAGTATCACCAGAGGTTTACAAAACTGGAAGAGGACAAGTGACTGTTCAAGCAAAGGCAAGGGTAGAAAAAACAAGCTCCGGAAGAGAGCAAATAATAATAACAGAAATCCCTTACATGGTAAACAAAGCAGAGCTTATAAAAAAAATAGCAGAGTTAGCAAGGTCTGGTAAGCTAAAAGAGATTTCAGATTTAAGAGATGAATCCGATAAAGAAGGCATAAGGATAGTAATAGAGCTAAAGAGAGATGCAAAAGGAGAGTCTGTATTAAAGAAGCTTTACAAAAATACATCTCTTAGAAAAAACTTCCCCATAAATATGGTAGCTTTGGTTGGGCTTGAGCCAAAGCTTTTAAATCTGAAAGATATTTTGCTAGAATTTTTCAAGCATAGGTTGAATGTAATCTATAGAAGAACAGAGTTTTTCTTAAGAAAAGCCGAAGAAAGACTTCATATAGTAGAGGGACTTTTGGTTTGTATAAAAGATATAGACAAGATTATAGAGACCATTAGAGCTTCACAAGATACCCAAGAGGCCAAAGAAAAGCTTATGAATGGCTGGAATCTAACCGAAAAGCAAGCTCAAGCAATACTTGACTTAAGATTGCAAAGACTTACATCTTTAGAAACTTCTAAGCTTCAAAAAGAACACGATGAGCTTATAGAAAACATCAAAACTTATAAAAATATATTGGAAAACAAACAAGAGAGGATAGACATTTTTATAAAAGAGACAAAAGAACTAGCAGAGCGTTTCAAAGACCCAAGAAGAACCTTCATTGAAGGTATGATAAAAGAAGATACCTATGTGGATGTTTTCGTCACAAGAAATGGATTTGTAAAACCTGTAGAGCTTTTGGAAGAGGAGAAATCTCCTATTGTTAATGTGGCAAGCTTAAAATTTACAGAGGGTCTTTTCGTAGTATCAAACAAAGGGAGAGTTTATTGGACTGCTGGGTCAGAAGCTTTGTCTGGAAGCTCCATTCATATGAAGGATACCGACGAGTACGTTGTAGGTGCCTTTGTGAGAGAGCAATACAACTCAAGGCTTCTTATCTTGACAAACAAAGGCTCTATAAAGAAAATACCTCTTGTGGAGTTTGAATACAAAACCCAAGGCTTTCAAATATTGAAGCTCTCAGAAGGTGAAGAGGTGGTTTATATAAGCGGTTCTCAAGATGAGAGCGAAATACTTATTTTAACCAAAAAAGGTTATATAAATAGAATCCAAACCCAAGACGTAGGAGCAACCACGTCTAGTTCAAAAGCCCTTCAATGTATAAAGCTGAATGAAAATGATGAGGCCATCTCAGTAAAAGCTTTAGACGACAAGGTTTTTGGGCTTTTAATAACAGAAGAAGGTTATGCTAAAAAGATAAAGCTAGAGGATATTCCCAAAAAATCTAGAACATCTCAAGGTATAAACGTATTAAAACAAAAGCTTTTAAACGCTTGCGATATAGTGTTTTATAACGATAATGATAATTTTGATGTGTTGATATCCACTTTAAACGGTTCTCATATAAAATTTGACATTAAAAGCCTGCTGCAACATATAAAAGTGCCTGCTGGTGTAGGTGTGCCTGAGGAAAAAGTGATTGATTTGAAAGACGACAAGATATATAGGGTGGTGTTGTTATGATTAGCATAGAGCTTATAAGGAAAAATCCAGAGTTTGTAAAGGAAAACCTAGCCAAAAGAGATATTTTTTTGAAAGACAGAATAGACGATATACTAAAGTTAGACGAAGAAAGAAGGCATAAGATAAAGAGGATTGAGGATTTGAGGGCTCTTAGAAACACTAAAAGCAAGGAGATAGGTAGTTTAAAAAAGCAAGGGTTAAACACCGAAGCTCTTGAAGAAGAAATAAGGTTAATTAAGGAGGAAATATCAACATTAGAGGAAGAGCTAGCCCGCATAGAAAAATATATGGAAGATCTTCTTCTTAGAGTGCCAAATCTATTGCACGAAAGCGTACCTTACGGTAAGGATGAAAACGACAACTTAGAGATTAAAAGATGGGGTGAGATACCAAAGTTTGATTTCGAAATCAAAGACCACGCTGACCTTGGCGTTTTGAGAGGTTTTATAGATTTTGATCAAGCTGCCGCTATATCTGGCAGTAGGTTTAGTATATTGAAAGGTCCTTTAGCAAAGCTAGAAAGGGCTCTTATAAACTTTATGCTTGATGTAAATACAAAAAACGGCTATCAGGAGATGATAGTACCTCATCTTGTAAAGCCTCAAACGTTGGTAGGCACTGGACAGCTTCCAAAATTTCAAGAAGAGCTTTACTATGTAAAAGATGATGATCTTTACCTCATACCTACTGCCGAAGTCTCTCTTGTGAATGTATTCAAAGATACCATATTAAAAGAAGATGATTTACCCATTAACCTTACAGCTTATACCCCTTGCTATAGGAGAGAAGCCGGTTCTCATGGAAAAGATGTGAAAGGGCTAATTAGACAACACCAATTTGATAAAGTGGAGCTTGTAAAAATAGTTCATCCGGATAATTCTTACGAAGAACTAGAAAAGCTTTTGTCAAATGCAGAGGAGATTTTACAACTTTTAGAGCTCCCTTATAGAGTGGTGGCTCTTTGCTCTGGTGATATAGGTTTTTCAGCTTCTAAGACTTACGATATAGAAGTGTGGATACCATCTCAAAATAAGTATAGAGAAATATCCTCCTGCTCTAACTGTGAAGATTTTCAAGCAAGGAGAGCAAATATAAGGTTTAAAGATAAAACTGGTAAAAATAGGTTTGTTCACACTTTAAATGGTTCTTCCCTGGCAGTTGGTAGGACGTTGGTGGCTATTATGGAAAATTATCAAACGAAAGATAATAGGATTAGGGTACCAAAGGTTTTAAAAGATTACATAAAGGAAGAGTACATATGAGAAGTGCACATATTTTTAGACAAACAAAAGAAACGGCTATAGATATGGAGATTGACTTAGACGGCTCTGGTGTTTATCAAATAGAAACCCCTGTAGGTTTTTTAAATCACATGATGGAGAGTTTTTCAAAGCATAGTTTTATAGACATAAAGTTAAAAGCCGAAGGCGATGTAGATGTATCTTACCATCATCTTGTGGAAGATGTAGGCATAGTGCTAGGGCAAGCTGTGTCTAAAGCCTTGGGAGACAAATCTGGTATAAATAGGTATGGTTTTGCAATTTTGCCTATGGATGAGGCTTTAGTGCTATGCTCTCTTGATTTTTCAGGTAGAGGACTTTTTTACTACGATAGAAAAGATCTAAGAGGTAAGATTACGGAGTTTGACTTTGAACTAATATGGGAGTTTATAAAAGGGTTTGCCTTGGAGTCAAAAGCCACCGTACACATAAAAATTCTCGATGGACACATACTTCATCATATAGCAGAGTGTAGTATAAAGTCTTTGGCTTTTAGTGTAAGGCAAGCTGTAGCAAAACAAGGCAAAGGTATCCCTTCTACGAAAGGGCTTTTATGAAGGAAAAGTTTAGGGGCATTGTTCTTGGATCTGCAATAGGAGACGCTATAGGAAAATCTTTTGAAGATTTGGATATTTACCAAGTGGAAGAGTTTTACAGGGATTTACCTATAACAAGCTTTGTGGAACCGCATCCTAGCTCTCCGGCATTTTTTCAAAGACCAAACGAACCTTCAGATGAAACCACTGTATCAAGGCTTTTGATAGAATCTATATTGGAATCTAACAAGCTTGATATCTATAACTATTTTGATAAGCTTAGAGTTTGGGCTTTTGATGAATCAGCTCATAGGTACCCGGATCCATTCATACTAAAAGCCATATACAATTTATCAAACAACGTAACGGAAGGTTTTAAATTCTCTTCGATAGAAGGTATACTGAGGGTTATAGCCACTTCCATGCTTCACTTTGAAAACGAAACCGTATCGGAAGAAGCGGCTAAGTTAGTTACAATGCTTACTCATAGAAGTGATGAAGCTTTGGACGGCGCTATTTTGTTTAATCGCTTTTTGGTAAAATCTATAAAAAACGATGAATCTTTAGAGACTTTAGAAAATAGAATAGGACTTTTAAAGGAGTTAAATTCTTATGTCAAAAGCTTTTATACAAAAAAAATGTTAGATACGTTGATAGATGCTCTGGAGGAAGGATATTCCAAAGAAAAAGCCATTGTAGGAATAGGTAATGGTAATTTTGTGTTGGAGAGTTTAGGGTTGTCTTTGTATTACTTTTTAACAGAAGGCATCGAGTACCCGTTTGATGCTTTTGTTAACGCTGTAAACTCTTATTGGGAGTTTGGCGGTGATACAGACGCTATAGGTTTTATTACAGGGGCTTTGCTGGGCGCTTACCATGGGTATGAGTTCTTACCAGAGGATTTGATACAAAATTTAGAAAACCATCAGCATTATATATATATAGCAGATAACCTTTACGAGCTTAGTAAAAAATTACATGCAAAATAGGTTAAAATATTAGTATGTTTGGATTCATGAATAGTGCAATAGGCATTGATTTAGGTACGGCCAACAGTTTGGTATTCATTCCAGGACGAGGCATTGTATTGGAAGAACCTTCTATAGTAGCTATAGACTCAAGAAAGCATAAAGTTTTGGCAGTGGGAACGGAAGCCAAGGAGATGCTTGGTAAAACTCCTGATTATATAAAAGCCGTAAGACCTTTAAAAGATGGTGTTATTACAGACTTTGAAATCACCCAGGTTATGATATCTCATTTTATCAAGAAAACGTTAGGTAAAGGTATATTAAAACCTAAGCCAAGAGTTGTAGTAGGTGTGCCTTCTGGTGTAACACCGGTAGAAGAAAGGGCGGTTATAGATGCTGCAAAGTCAGCCGGGGCAAGGGAAGTGTATCTTATAGCAGAGCCAATGGCGGCTGCTATAGGGGCAGATTTACCAATTTCTGAGCCCATAGGTAATATGGTGGTTGACATAGGTGGAGGGACTACAGATGTAGCTGTTATATCTTTGTCGGGTATCGTTATATCTCATTCTCTTAAGATAGCTGGCGACGAGATGAACGAAGCTATCATCGAATATATAAAAAGAAAGTTTAGTATGCTTATAGGCGAGCAAACCGCCGAAAAAATAAAGTTAGATCTTGGTTCTGCCGTAATACCAACGGAGAAGAGGGAGATGGAGGTAAGAGGAAGAGATGCAACGGGGCTTCCAAGGTCTATAGTTGTTGATTCTGTGCAAATATACGAAGCTTTGGAAGATACGTTAAATGCCATAGTGAGTGCCGTTAAAACTACTTTAGAAAAAACGCCACCGGAATTGGCTGCCGATATAGTGGAAAGAGGTATTGTGCTAGCGGGTGGAGGGTCTTTGCTTAAAAATTTGCATCATAAATTAACTCAAGACCTTGGTATAAAAACATACTACTGTGAAGATCCATTAAGAGCTGTGGCAAGAGGTGTTGGTAAAGTCGTGGACGATATAGATCTATTGAAGAAAGTATCCTTTACATGAGGCTCGGTTTTTTATATATTTTTTTGCTTTTTTTGTCTTTCATTTTTATTTTTGTTCCAAGTACGGCTTATTTGGTAAGCTACAATCCTTTTAATTATATAACTAACTATAGACTTTCGTCTTACGCTTTTATTAGCAATATGTTTAGATTGTATTTTGATTTAGTTGATGTTAGAAAAGAAAACGCTATCCTAAGGAAAAAGCTAAATTATTATAAAACCTTTAGCTATGAGCTTCAGAAATGTCAAAATGAAGCTAGACAGCTCTATTATATATCAAATAGTTTGGCTTTCATAAACAAACAATCAAACCCAAATGTGTACATTTCAAGAGTTGTTGGCTATGATACGTCTGGAAAGAAAAGCTTCTTGGAAATACAAAACAACGGCAAAATAAAAGAAGGAGATATAGTATCATCCAACGGATATTTTGTCGGTGTAGTTTATAAAGTCTATAAAGATGTGGCTTATGTTATGACGGTTTATAACAAACTGTTTAATACGATAGTTTATGATTATAGGACTGGTGATACTTATATTTATAAAGGTGGTTACCCTGATGGTAGCATAATAAACGCTACTTCTAGCGACGATATAAGGGTAGGAGATTTAATTTATTTTAGAAGCTTAAAAAACCAAGATATACCGTATTTATTGGTGGGCAAAGTTTTAGAGGTTAATAGATCGAAAAATTTATTTTTTTTAAACGTTAAACTAAGACCTATGGCCAATCCCAATATATATGATTTTGTGGTGGTATTAAATAGATGAGTGGTAAACGTTTTGCTGTTTGGTTTTTTGTACTTTTTATACTGGAATTCTTTTTTTTAGAAGGAAACGGCGTGTATCCATTTCCAGAAGCATTTTTACCTTTGATATTTTTAAATTTAGAAAATAAGTATATTCCGCTTTGGTCATTTTTAATGGGTATTTTAATGGACCTCAGCGTAAACACGTTGGGAGTTTTTACTTTCAGCTATACGCTTTATAGTATAATAATAAGACTTTTGCTTAGCTATACTTTAGAAACCAATTTTTTAAAAGTGCCCATGTTTTTTATTTTTGATCTGCTTGTAAAGCTAACAAACGTTGGTATTATTTATATAAAGTATGGTCATGTTGATTTTGGATTTTTAGGGTTTTTCATGTCAATTTTTATAGATTGTATAATATTTTTTGTGTTAGACAGGTTTTATAAAAATGTATGAGAAAAAATTACATTGTTTTTGCGCTTTTAATATTGATAGCTTATATTGCAATAGGTGCTAGATTATTTTATTTACAGGTAATAAAAGGAAGTAAGTATTATGAAGAGTCTAAGCAAAACTATACCAGACTCCAGATACTTTACCCTCCAAGAGGCGCTATAGAAAGCTCGGATGGTGTAAAGCTTGCCTATGACGTTCCCACCTACGATCTTTACATAGATCCTCAAGAAATATCCGAAAATAAAGATTTATCAAAAGAGATAAAAATATTTAAAAACATGTTTGGTATAGATATAACTAATACTATAAAGGTAAATAAAAATTCTATAACACCTATAAAAATTATGGACAATTTAAGCACCCAACAGCTAGAAACGTTTTATGCAAATTCTTATAAATTTCCTGGTATTTTTGTGGGTATAGTGCCAAAAAGGGTATATCCTTATGGAGATGAATACGCTCACATCTTAGGCTATGTAGGCTTGCCGTCTCAAAAAGATTTGAAAGAATATAATATAGGTCCTCAAAGCCTTGTAGGTAAAGCTGGTATTGAAAAGCGATTCAACAAATATCTTATAGGTGAACTTGGTTATAAAAAAATAATGGTAAATGCTTTAGGAAAAGAGCTTTACACTATTGATAAAAAATTACCCGCGCAGGGTGATACGGTGGTGCTTACTATAAACTCACAAATTCAAGACATAGTGCATAAGGTGTTTTTAAGCTCTGGTCAGAAAGTGGGTGCAGTTATAGTTATGAACGCTCACAACGGTGAGATATTGGCGCTGGATAGTTTTCCTGAGTACAATCCAAACGATGTATATAAAGACTGGAATAAGATTATAAATGACCCCTTGAGACCCTTTTTAAATAGAGCCACTGAGGCCATATACCCACCGGGTTCTGTCTTTAAAGTTCCTATTGCTATAGCTGCGTTAAAATACGGTGTTATAACTCCATCTTCCACCCTTGATTGCTCTGGGTACATTAAGGTTGGCAACCATATTTTTTACAACTGGCTTAGATACGACACAGGGTATCAGACAATAGACCAAGCTATTCAGAATTCTTGTGATACGTTTTTTTACCAACTCGGTATGAAACTTGGGCAGAGGAAGATATACGATATAGAAAAAGATTTTGGTTATGGTTCTAGCATACCCTTTGAACTATACAACTCGCCCGGCTTTTTGCCTACTAAAAGCTGGAAATTAAGGAAATTTCATCAACCTTGGTATGAAGGTGATACGGTTAATATGAGTATAGGGCAAGGATATGTGCTAGTAACTCTTCTTCAGCAAGTAACCATGATGGAGGGAATAGCAAACAACGGCGTAATATATCAACCCACCCTTTTAAAAGAAATAAAAACGGCGGACGGCAAAGTTATATTTAAAAACAGCAGAAAAGTATATAGATATGTAAAGGCACCATTAGAAGACTATTCTATAGTTAAAAAAGGGTTAAGGGAGGTGGTTTTAAAGGGTACCGGTACAAATGCACTTTCTACCATTGTAGATATAGCAGGCAAAACTGGTACAGCTCAAGTAGTCTTTGGAAAACATGTAGGGCCAAACAGCCCGTGGAAATATCAACCAGATGCTTGGTTTGTGGGTTTTGCACCGTATAGAGATCCTAAGTATGTGGTGGGTGTTATAGTGGAGCATGGTATTGAAGGAAACCTCACCGCCGCTCCTATTGTAAAAAGGATATTGGAACAAATATATATAAAAGGTATAAACAGAGAAATAAATTAAATTTTATAGAGATATAACCATGTTATAATATTTTTGTGAGAAAATTAACGTTAATTTTTGTTGTTATATTTGGTATTTTGCTTTTTTCTTGTGAAAAGCCAGTAAATCCAAGCATAAACGCTAAACCTTTTGATTTTAAGCTTTTATCTGGCAATAAAGAAGTATCTTTGAAAGATTATGAAAATCGTTATAAGGTGATTTTGATTTACTTTGGTTATACCCATTGTCCTGATGTGTGCCCTACGGTGTTGCACAGGCTATCTTCTATGTACAACATGCTTGGTGAGGATAAGAAATACGTAAAAGTTGTTTTTATAACTTTAGACCCCAAAAGAGATACCCCAAACGTTGCTGATGAATATGCTAAATTCTTTAACAAAAATTTTAGCGGTTTATCCGGAGATCAAAGCTACATAAAAAAAGTAGCAGATAGCTATGGTGTTGTTTACAAAATAGTCCCTTCAAAAACACAGGGTTATTTGATAGATCATACTGATAACATATATGTAATTTACAATAAAAGCCTAAAAACAATATTCTTTGACAAAGATCAAGATCCAACGTATATGGCATCTTATCTAAAAAAACTGTTAAAAAGTAAGGACTAAAATACTTGATTTTTTGGCCGATATATCTTATATTACTTTATAGGAGGTGTTAATATGAGTTACATGGATATAGCAAACATAGCAACGGATATGCAACAAGCTAGCAATGTAAACAAGCAACAAATATGGGGCTTAAAATCTATGTTGGATAACCAATCCAACGTAGTGCAACAGCTATTAGGCGAAGTTTCAAATACGAACAACAATCCGCCAAATACAGGAGAAAAATTAAATATAAAGGCATGAAGGTTCTTATAGTAGAAGATAATATAGACCTAGCGCTTTCTATAAAGGATATTATACGAAGCAAAGGGTGGCTTGCAGATTTTGTATCAAACTTTGAAGACGCCAAATACGCTACAAAAGACAAATCCTACGATATAGTAATACTGGACTTGATGCTTGGTCCTAAAAACGGTATTGAGCTTTTAAAAAATGCTAGAGAAGAGAATTTAAAAACACCGTTTTTGGTACTTACGGCAAAAGATGGTATAAACGATAAGCTAACCGCCTTCAACATAGGAGCCGATGATTATCTTACAAAACCTTTTGATATGAAAGAGCTTCTTGCAAGGATGGAAGCTATTGTAAGAAGAACTAGACAAACCGGTAGCGCCGAATTGATCTGCAATAAACTTGTGCTTGATACTTCTAATTTTACAATTCAGATAGATGGTAAGGTAATACCAGCTACTAAAAAACAATTTTTGATATTAGAAAAACTTATTTCTAACGTTGGAAGAGTTGTAACGGTGGAACAGCTTCTTAGCTACGCTTGGGGAATAGATGAAGAGCCATCTTCTTTTTCTTTGAGATCTCATATTAGAACAATCAGAAGGCTTATCGACGGCTCCGGATGTCAGATAAGGACTGTTTACGGCATAGGATATTCTATAGAACCCAAAGATAGCTCCGGTAAAACAGAAGAAACAGATTGGGATTAGAAGAGAAAAAAGAAAATACCCTTGCCTATCTTACAGTAGTATATAGTTTGGTTATTTTTGCCATAGTTTTTATATTTTCTATATCGTCGTATCTGGCTTTTAGCATATTGGTAGATAACTTTGTAGCCTCTGATTTGAGACAAGAACTGCGATATATAAGCTCTCAAAATATCACTGAAAACACGAAATGGCTCACTTTTAGCGATGAATCTATAGCGGTGTTAGATAAAAGCGGTAATATAATAAGCGTATCAAAGAACTTTCCTAGTTTTAGGTTTTCAAAATTTAAACCCGGTTTTCATCTTGGGTATATAAACGGTAAAAAGATTATGTATATCAGGGCTTTGCTACCTAATCATCTTACTGTGATAGTAGCAAGAAACATGACAAAGTTTGAATCTATAAAAAGGAAACTGTTGAGCAGTTTTATATTGGCTTTAGTGATACTTTCTGTGATAATAGCTTTTACAGGTTTTTTTATAGCAAAAGCCATAACAAACAGCTTTATAAGTTTTATGGAGAGGATATACACTATGGCGCTTAATTTTTCTCATGAGGTAAAAACACCACTCACCATAATATCTACAAATCTTTCTTTGCTGGAAATGAATCCTGATAAGGCTTATATAGAAAGGATATCGAGAGCTTTAAAACAACTAAACAACCTATTGAATAAAGTTGTTTTCATAGCAAAAGCGGATGAGTATTCTATGTTGAGCAAGCAAACGTTTATGTTGGAAGATGTTGTAATGAAAGCACTGAAAGAACTTGAGCCTATTATAGAGGAAAAGGGATTGAGAATAGAGCTTAACATAGAACCCATAGAGATTACATCTTCTTGGGAGCTTTATGAGGCTATCGTGTCTAATTTATTGGAAAATGCCGTAAAATATACAAACGAAGGTTATATAAAGATAGTGGTTGCATCTGATAATAAAAATATAATTATTAGGGTAGAAGATACCGGTGTTGGTATACCAAAAGAAAAGCTTTCTACGATTACTAAGGAGTTTGAAAGAGCCAACGCCGATAAACCTGGTTTTGGTCTTGGGCTTTTTATAGTGTCAAAGTCAATTGGTATATTAAAAGGTAAGCTGCACATTGAATCTGAAGAAAACAAAGGCACCACTATAACAGTTTATATACCGTTTTAGGAAAATTTTTCTTTATATATGTTAAAAGCTGTAATAAGAGTAGTAAATACAATAGGACCCAAAAACATACCCAAGAACCCCATACTAAACAGCCCGCCCAATACAGATAAAGACAACAGTATATATGGTATGTGAATGGCTTTTTTCATAAGAAGAGGCCTTACAAAGTTATCAGAGCCTATTATAAACAAAAACGAGTATGAAAAGGCACCCAACGACGCTAAAAGGCTATTTTGATAGGCTACGTAAAATCCGTACGGCACCCATACCAAAGCTGTGCCAAGAGGTGGGATAAAAGAAGACATGAACGTTGCAAAAGCAAGCACAAGAGCATAGTTTGGCGTAAAGTAATAATACATAAAAAATCCAAATATAGCCTGTATCAGCGCAGTACCAACAAAGCCATATACTACGCTAAGCACTGTGGAGTATACAGTTTTTAGTATTGTATCAAAATCTTTTGTGTTCATTGGGATTACGTCTTTCACAAAATCTATAAACTTATCCCAATCCCTTAGCATAAAAAATGTTGACATTAAGAATATAAGGGCTTTTAGCATAAAACTACCTAAAAAAAGTACCATGTTTTTGAGCTGGTCACCTAGAAAAGAGGCAGCGTAAGCAAGTGTTGAGTTGGCAGCTTGGTTTATAGTGGGAGCGTTAAGATGTAAAAATCTTAAAAATTTGTAGTAAGTAATATGTTTGCCAATGATTGGTAATTTTTTTGATATTAGATATACTTTTTGTTGGTCAAGACTCATTATAAAGGCGCTAGCGTTTTGTACAAGGTAAATGCCTTGTTCTATTATAAGTACTCCAAATACGGAAAACGGTATCACCACTATAAGTAAAATAAGGATTGTAATAATTAAAGAGCTTAAGTTTTCAGATTTTAGTATATTAGAAAGTTTTTTATGAAGCGGATAAAACACTATTATAGCAATCATAGACCAAACGATAGGTGTAAAAAAGGGGGCTATCGTATAAATTGCAAGGATTATAAGTATTATTAAAAATACTGTAAAACCTATGTTTATCGTCTTATCTTTTTTTAACATGACTTAGTTCTTTTATGATGGCTTTTAGCTGTTTTATACCTATGCCGTCTTTTGAAGAAGTTTGTATGATATCTTTACCAAAAGCTTTTAAACTGTTTAGCGTATTGCTAAGTTCTTTTTGAGTGGCTTTATCTATTTTTGTTAAAACTAAAATTGTGTTTAGGCTTTTACTATCAAGATAATCAATAAGTATAGCATCAAGTTCCGTAGGGCCTACTACAGAGTCTATCAAAGCAAAAACGCATATTATATTTTCGTTGTAATATTCTATAAAATCGTTTATTATCTTTGCCCATTTGTTTCTTTCTTCTTTTGATCTTTTGGCGTAGCCATAACCGGGTGTATCTACTATATAAATGCTTTCTTCTACATAAAAGTTTAACGTAGCCGTAAGTCCTGGGTCTTTACTAACCCTTGCTATTTTAGTATTGGCAATGGCATTTATCAAAGACGATTTGCCTACGTTTGAGCGTCCGGTTAGCAATATGTAAGGTTTATCTTCTGGAAAATCTTTTACGTAGGAGCCTTTAAACTTCATAGACCTAAAATGTCGTTTATGGTGTCCATATTTGACTTTGCTATGTGGTTTGCTTTTTTGTTGCCCTCTTCTAATATATTTTTTACCATATCTTTATCTATGTCTTTTCTTTTTTCTCTTATAGGTGCTAAAAAGTTGTTTAGGTTTTTGGCAAGCATCTTCTTACATTCTACGCAGCCAAGTTTACCGCTTTTACAATCAAGTTCTATGTTTGATGTTTCAGCTAAGTTTGTAAAAATCTTGTGATAGCTAAATACGTTGCATTTTTCAGGATGACCAGGGTCGTTTTTTCTAAGTTTTTCTGGGTCTGTAAACATTTTCATAATCTTTGATGTGGTTTCTTCTTCTGTTTCATCTATCATAATTGTGTTGTTGTAAGATTTGCTCATCTTGCGTCCGTCTGTGCCAAGAAGCTTTGGTGTTTCTGTAAGTATGGCTTTTGGTTCTTTGAAGAATTCTTTGTAAAGATAGTTAAACCTTCTGGCTATCTCCCTTGTTATCTCTATGTGGGGAAGCTGGTCTTCTCCTACCGGGACCCCGTCAGCGTTGTAAATAAGAATATCTGAAGCCATCAAAACCGGATATCCAAAAAATCCAAAAGTATCTGTCTCATAAAAATCTCTTTTTGATATGTTTAACTCCCCAAGCTTTTCTTTGTCTATTGCTCCTTCTATTAAGAGCTTTATAAAAATATCCGTTAGCCCATCCAACAAAACTTTTTTAAACATCGCTTCGTCTTCTATAGTTGCAGGGGCTTGATTAACAATAGTATCTACAAGAGGTACTAATTTTTCAGAGTATTCTTTTTCTACATGGTTTATTTTCAAGAGATTGTATTTGGTGTCTTTGTAGGTGGGGTTTAGTTCTAACCAGCTTTTTGGCACTATCATACTAAGTATGAGGTTTAGCTCTGCATGATATTTAACCTTTGATTGGACAAACAATGTGGATTTGTTTGGATCAAGGCCCATCGCAATCCAATCTGCCACCATTTCAAGCGTATTTTCTTTTATTTTTGATATATCTTTATAGGAAGTGGTAAGAGCATGCCAATCTGCTACAAAAAATAAAGTTTCATGTTCTTTTTGTAAGTCTACCCAGTTTTTAACAGCTCCAAAAAAATGTCCTATATGAAGTTTTCCGGTAGGTCTCATGCCGCTTACTACTCTCATATGCCGAATCCACCCAATAGTATTTTATAAGCTATAGCTATAAACGGATATATGATTTTACCTATTACACCGGTAAAAATTAGCACGGTAAGTATTAGAAATCCATAAGGTTCAAACTTGTAAAATTCTTCCCAATACTTTACAGAAAAGAAACTCATAACAATACGGCTTCCGTCCAAAGGCGGTATCGGTATAAGGTTAAAAAACGCCAACACCAGATTTATTATAACAAGCTCTCTAGAAAACCATAAAAGAGGGTCTACAACGCTCGCGAAAAAAATAGGGTTTATATCAGATGCTATAGTACCTTCTAAAAGCCTAAAAGAAACAGCACCTAAAATTGCCATTGCTATGTTTGCCAAAGCCCCAGCCGATGATACAAGAAGCATGCCCATTCTTAAATCTCTAAACCTGTATGGGTTTATAGGCACTGGTTTTGCCCATCCAAAAAGTATAGGAGAGCCCACAAGCATCAGAATACCAGGCAATATGATGGTACCAAGCAAATCTATATGAGGTATAGGGTTTATTGTCAGCCTTCCGGCTTCTTTTGCGGTTTTATCTCCCATCGCATAAGCGGCTAAGCCGTGAGCTATTTCATGAAATATTACGGCCATCATTAAAGCTGGTATAGTAACTACTATTTGTTCAAAGTTCATTACTTTATTATATCAGATTGTTTATATATGATACGCTGACAGTTAGGACACATGAAGCTAGGTATGTTGTTTTGGATTAGCCGGTTGTAAAGGTCTATTGGCAATATAGTCCCACAATAAGAGCAAGCTTTCATATCAGTTGGCACGAAAACTGGCTTCACCCTTTTCTTGACATCTTCGTAAAAATCTATAAGGCTTTTATCTAAAGTATTTTTGTAATCTTTTATATCTTTTTCTGCTTTTATTATGGATTGCTCTATGCTTTCTAAATCTTCTTTTAAGTTTTTTATCTCCTCTTGCATATATTTTTGTTTTGAAAGCAAATCCTTTAGCTCGTTAGAGTTTTCTATATGATTAAGTTGTGTATAGGCTTGTTTTAATTGGTTTTTTGTATTTATGATAGAGTTCTCTGTTTTTGATTTTTCTCTCAACACATTTTTATACAACTCTTTGCTTTTGATAGTTTTTAGAGATTCTGTTATCTTTTTGAGGTTTTTTTCGTAGTTTTCTATAGTTTTTAGCAGTTTTTCTATCAGTTTTTTGGTATTTTCTTTTTCTTGATTTATATTATCTATCGCTTTTAATATGTTGTTAAGCTCTTGCTCAAAGTGTTGTATTTCTCTTAAAATTTTTTCTTTTTCTTTTAAAAGCCTAAAAAGCCTCTCTTCTTTTTCCTGTAATAAAATAAGACTCATTAAACCATCTTTATCCATATGTGCAAACTAATATTATATCAGATAAGATTATTCAAATACGCCTTCTATTTTATAGCCGCAAAAACTACATTTTCCTTTTTCTAGTTTTACGCTTTTGACAAAAAATCTATCTCTTTCTATAACTATGTTGTTGCAGTTTGGGCATATGGTATGTTCATGTTCTGATTTTACGTTGCCGGTATATACGTAGTATAGACCTTCTTCTTTTCCAATCTCGTATGCTGTTTTTATCATAGACTCTGGTGTAGGATATAGGTCTAAGGCTTTGTAGTATGGGAAAAACCTTGATATATGCCAAGGTATATGAGGGCCAAGCTCTTTGCTTATAAACTTAGCTATTAGCTTTAGCTGTTCTTCATCAAGATATCTTGGCACCAAAAGGGTAGTAAGCTCAATCCATTTCTCGTGCTTTAAACATAGTTTTATGAAGTTTAAAATAGGTTCAAGCTTCCCTTTAGAATATTTTGCATAGGCTTTTTCTGAGAAAAATTTCAAATCTATGCTAAAAGCATCTATAACATCCATAAGCTTTAAAGCAGGTTCTTCTGTGATGTATCCAGCGGTTACCATGATGTTTTTTAAGCCTTTTTCCTTGGCTAATTTTGCTATATCAAACATATACTCGTAAAATATGATAGGGTCAGAATATGAGTAAGATATACTCTTAGAACCTGTTTCTACGGCTCTTTGCACTATTTGCTCTGGAGATATATAGGAATTTTCAAAGAAAGATTTGTTAGACTCGTCTATTTTTACCTGAGATATCTCGTAATTTTGACAACCAAGACAGTGTAGATTGCATCCTGGTGTTGCTATAGTTAGGGTTTTATGACCTGGTAAAAAGTGAAACAACGGTTTTTTCTCGACCGGGTCCAACGCTATAGATGCCAAAGATCCATAAGTAGCGCTTAAAAGTTTTCCATTCTGATTTATCCTTACTCCACAAACGCCTATTTGACCTTCTCTTAGTTTGCAATAGTCAGGGCAAAGTTCACATATGACCTTGTTGTCTTCTGTAGTTTTCCAATATGAGGCTTCTATAAACATTTTTATAATTTACAGCAGTTTTTATCTTTTATCAATGATAATTGTAGGTTTATTCTAAAACATGCTTAGGAGTTACAACACAAAGAAAAACGCCTTCAAAAACCTTTGTATCTCCAACGTTTACGTAAGCTTCCACGGTGTATTTGTGATTGTCTATTTTTTGGATTTTGGCATGAGATATCATAATATCTCCTAATTTCACAGGTTTTAAAAATTTTACCTCTGCTTTTGCCAATACAACGTTTGGATGATTCACTGCAAGCATAGAAGCGTAATCTGCCAACCCAAAGATAAACCCACCGTGTATTAGCCCTTTTTCATCTGCTGTCATGTTTTCTTTGGTTTCTAAGCTCACTATAGCGTAACCTTCGCCAAGCTCAACGGGGGTACCGCAAAGACCTTGATTAATCTTTAAATGTGTGTTAATCATCATTTTATTAATTTATCTAAGTTGTCCTGAGATTGTATGATATTGCTAAATATAGTATATATTTTGGATATGCTATCCTTTAACTGCTCCACCGATTGCAAGATGGTGCTAGATACAGCGCTTTGCTCTTCTAGAGCATTGGCTATTGAGCTCATCAACGCTTTTGTGTTCTCTGCGTAGTCTATATTTTGCCCTGATGCATTTTTTATATCTTCGAAATACTCTACTAAATTGTTAAATATGTTTTCTAAGTTGTATATTTTGTTGGATAACTCTATTATAGCGTTTTTTAACATAATTGTAGTAGAGTTTATATCTTTTGAAAATTCTTCTGTTTTTTTAGCTAGTTTTCTCACTTCATCGGCTACCACAGAAAATCCTCTCCCAGCTTCTCCAGCCCTAGCTGCTTCTATAGAGGCATTCAAAGCTAAGATGGTGGTTTGTTCTGCTATAGAGTTTATATTTCTTGTGACTTTTACTATTTGCTCAGAAAATTTTGCTAGGTTTTCGGCCTCTTTTGCTATATCTTTTACTTCTTTTGTATAAGACATTGCATTTTCTTTTTTGTTATCTATCTCCTCTCCTAAAGACATAGATTTATTTACTAATAACTCCATAGAAAGCGTTACGTCTTGGGCGTTTTGGCTCATACTTTGGATAGTTTGGCTAAGTTCTTCTATAGCATTTTTAATACCTATCGATTTTTCTTCACTGTCTTTTACACGTTCTTCTACAATTTTTTTTGTGTTTTTTACAAAAGATTCCATTAATATGTTTTTATAAATCTTTTTAGATATGTTGTTTATTGTTTTCTTTAAAGCCTTGTTTTTATCGAAGATGATATTCATAACACCCTCCATCAATATATCTCGTTTATTATATCAAGTCCACATCTTAAGGATGAAAGCCAATCTAAAAATTTGTTGGCGTCTTCTCTTTTAAATATGGATCCATGCTGAGGCGCTATCATATCTATATCTCTTTTCTTTACCTCGTTGACCCATTTTCTGCAAGCTACGTTTCCATTCATATAACGCTTGTGAAATCCTTCCATTAAGGGAACATGCCTTTGGAAATCTTCTACAAAGACTTTTCTCTCGCCCCTTGGAAATACTGCTGCTCCTATATCTCCAGAGAAAAGTATTTTAGACCTTCTGTCGTAAACGTTAAATTGTCCAACGCTGTGAAGATAGTGAGCTGGTATAAACTCTAAAATATCACCAGAAGGCAAAGTGTATGTCGCACCTCTATCTGGTATACCCTTTATCCTCCTTATATCTGTAACACCAAAGTGAGGCACAAACCTTGTCCATAGGTTTGATATGTAAACTTCTGCTGGTGTGTTGGCGAGCCAAAGAGCTATACCAGAAGACACATCAGGGTCTTGATGTGAATAAAATATCATTTGTATATTTTCTATATCTATATATGTGGATACATTTGATATAACCCTTGGAAATACGTATACACCTCCTGGGTCAAGCAAAAATCCTTTTCCTCTGTTTATTATAATGTATTGATTTACCTGAACAAACCCTTCTTCTTCTTCTTCTTCCCATCCAAGCCATATAAACTTGTGATCACCATCGTCATACAAAACCGCTCCATCCACTATGGATACATGTTCATTTGTAAGCATTTTAACCTCCTAGAATGTATAATTCTCGTTTATTGTAATATATCATACGGCAAAAGTCAATGATTAGTTATCAAATTCAATCATATATTTTCTAAAATGCTTTGGAGCATATTGATTTTGTAATTTTTTGTTTGTCCTTTCTCTTATTGTCACCGCTTCAAAAAACGTCTTCCATAGTTTTTGGTATGCATCTTTTTCTACGCTTACATCTTTATCAAAAGCTTCTATACTAAGATGTTTTTTATGGTAAACGGCTGCTTTTTTCCTTTTTACATCGTGTATTACAAAACTCTCCTCTTGGTATCTTCTTTTGAAAAACTCGCCTAAATAGTCTAACACAAAGTGCTTTGGTTCAAACCTTGCATATAAAATATTGTCTACCTGATGAAATCTTAAAAATCCTATGTACTTGTGCCTTTCTCTGTTTACCGATTTTCTGTAATAAATTAGGTTTCTTATGAAATCTTGATTTACATCCTTTAGGTGTTTGTGCTCTAAGTAGAACAAAAAGCTCTTGTATATGTCAGAAAACGCTTTTTCATTATCAAAACAAAAACAATCGTAAAAAAGCTCTATTGTTTCCTCGTCTAAAAGTTGTTTGATTTTTTTTAATGCGTCATCTTCTAATTCTACTTTTACAGTTTCGAAAAGAGATGGTTTTTTGGTTTTTAAGAAGATGGGATTTTTTATATTGTTGTTAAAAGCGTAAAACAAAGCGCTTAAAAATCCTTCAAAGCTATCTTCAAAGATTACGTTTACCATAGTTTTAGTTGAGTGTAAGAAGATTTTTGGGAACTTTCTTTTAGAATAGCTTTTCTTATATAATCTGGAGATAGGCTATAACCTAAGTATTTTTTTGCTACTATAAAGTGTTTTGCCTTTTTAACGGATATTCCAAGCTTTATAAGGTCCATATGGTCCAAGGTTTTAAAAGCTCTTGCTTGTATTATTTTCATAGCGTTTTTTCTACCAATGCCTGGTACTCTTATAAGCTCTTCGTAAGAGGCTTTGTTTACATCTATTGGGTATAGATGTATGTTTTTAAGTGCATAGGCGGTTTTGGGGTCTAGTTCCAAATCCAAGTTTGAGTCCTTTTCAACAATCTCTTCATACTTAAAATCGTAAAATCTAAGAAGCCAATCCGCCTGATAAAGTCTATGCTCTCTTAAAAGGGGTGTTTTGTCTACTTTTATATGCTTTGTATTTGGAACAGGTATATATGCTGAGTAATACATTCTTTTTAGTATCTTCTTTTCGTAAAAATAAGAGGCAAGTCTCAAAATTTGATAATCTGGTTCATTGGTGGCTCCTACTATAAGCTGTGTTGAAGTGCTTGCTATTGGCTTTTCGCTGTTATCTCTTAGATTTTTTACAAACATCAGAGGTTTTAAGACGTTGTCTTTGTTTTTTTCTGGTGCTAAAAGCTTTAAACTTTTTTCTGTGGGAAGCTCTATGTTTGAGCTAACCCTATCGGCTAGTTTAGAGGCTTCTTCTATGAGTTCTTTGGAAGCCCCGGGTATAAGTTTTAGATGGATATATCCGTTAAACTTATGTTCTTCTCTTAAGATTTTTACGGTTTTTAACATAAGTTCCATTGTGTGGTCTGGTGATTTTGCTATACCAGAGCTTAAAAATAAACCTTCTATATAGTTTCTTTTGTAAAAATTTATAGTGATATCGGCAAGTTCTCTCGGCGTAAAAGACGCTCTTTTTATGTTGTTGGACGCTCTATTTATGCAGTATTCACAGTCAAATATACATACATTTGTGAAAAGCACTTTAAGAAGCGATACACATCTGCCATCCGATGTAAAAGTATGGCATACTCCCGGAGCATAGGAGTTTCCTATACCACCATCTATAGTTTCTCTAACCCCGCCAGAGCTTGCACAAGATACGTCGTATTTAGCCCCGTCGGCTAAAATCTTTAGTTTTTGTTCAACATCCATACTTACATAATATATGTTGTAGTATAGGCTTTTAAAATGATTATTGTTTTGCTATTTTAAGAAGAAAGTTTGGAATCTCATCTTTTTTAAGCACAAAATCTACACAACCGGTTTTTATGGCATTTTCTGGCATAGCCCATAAAATAGCCGTCTTCGGGTCTTCTGCCACCGTAATACCGCCGTTTTTCTTAACATCTATTATACCTTTAGACCCATCATCACCCATGCCGGTCATTACTATACCGCAGGTGTTTTTATTAAATATTTTCTACAAATACAGAGTATTCTAATATCTTCATATCGCTGCCCTTATAAAAAACGAATCATCCACTATGAGTACGTTTGCCATGTCAATCACCTCAAAAGATATATCAAGTAAACTAACCCAGTTATTATTCTATAATATCCAAAAATTTTAAGATTGTTGAAAGATATGAAGTTTAAGAAGGTTTTTACAGAAACAATTGCAAATATAAGGGCTGTTATAAAGCTAACGCCCATTGGCAATATATCTTGGTGATGGATTTGGCTATGGTCTTTAAGAAGTGAATAGAACCCAGCGCTAAGGATCGTTGGTATTGCTATCAAAAAAGAAAAATCTGCGGCGGTTTTTCTCTCAAAGCCTATAAGCATAGCGCCTATTATAGTAGCCCCAGAACGAGAAACACCCGGTATCAAAGCAAGAGACTGAATAAAGCCTACAGTTATAGCATCTTTTATTGTAACGTCTTTTAAACTTGTTATCTTTGGCTTTTTAGATAAAGATTCTACTATTACAATGATAATACCGCCAATAAACACCATGCTTGCGGTAATCAACGGGTTGCCAAGAAGATAATGTTTTATCGGTTTGTAAAATAAAAACCCTATGGCACCTGTTGGTACAAACCCAGCTATTATCTTAAGCCATATTTCTTTATCTACTATAAGTCTTTTTGAATAAAGTATTATGACGGCTATTACCGCTCCTATCTGCATGAATATTTCATATATTTTAAAAGCAGGGTTTTCGGTGTTTATACCAAGAAGTTTTCCCACAAGCGTAAGATGACCAGCAGCCGATACCGGTAAAAATTCCAAAGCCCCTTCTACGATACCAAGGATAATAGCGTGTATTATGCTCAAGGTTTTGCTCCTTTGTTGTTTGGTATAAATATAGATTGTACTCTTTTACCAGTTACTATAGCTTTATCCAATTTTTTATAGTATATAACTTTATCCCCTTGCACTACGTTGCCTTTGTTTTCCAAATAGGCGTTTCCAGTTACTATAATCTCATCTTGCGGAGCATCGTATTCTATAATATTACCTTTTATAAGTTTGTTAGGTTCGGTGTAAACAGGGTTGCCTTTAGCTATTATTTTTTCTATTTTTTTGTTTTTGTCTAAAAATATCTTTAACTCTTGACAAGTTAGTTTTCCATCTCCCCTTGTGGCTACTACGTTGCCCGTGTACGTGATTACATTGTTGTTGTAATCCATTTTGTTTGCTTCTATGTATATGGGTTTGTTGTTTGATGTATTTTTTGCTGGTGTGTTTTGTGCTGGTTTTTCTACTTTGCTAAAAGCCAAAAACGACAACATAAAACTCAACATCAAAAAAACTACTTTTTTATATGCTTTATTTTTCATAGCTTTTAATATTATAAACCACAATATGAAGCGATGGCTTTAAATTTATATCAAAAGACTTTCCATAAGAAACAAACTTGTCTTCTGAGATTATTATTTCGTTGTTAGCCCAAAAGTGTGAATTTTTCAAATCTATGTTTGTGTATTGGGTATATATTTTGTCTTGAGTGGTTTTGTCTGATTTTGAAAATACTACATCTTTTTTTAGATATCCAACGCCAGATACTTTGTTTATAACTCCTTCTTTTGCTGTAATCGTATAAGGATAGTCTGTAGCTTTTATGTTTTTTAACGTTATGTTTTGTCCTTTTACCATCAGCAAATCGCCCTTAATGTCCCATTGGTTTTGCTTACTTGAGTATATGTGAATATCTATTTCTTTTAACACCTGTGGAGAATTTGTAAAATGATTGTTTGTGTGTTCTTTTTCGTATATAAAAAAAGCCCCTATACTTAAAAATAAAACAACAATTAAAGATATTATAAGTTGCACAAAATAATTATATCAGAGATTACTCTGTGAATATTTGTCCTTCTATGGGCTGGACGTCTATACCTTTTTCCTGCATAAACTTCATAGCTTTTTCTATTTCTTCTATTTCTCCATCTATTTCTATGTTTAAGATAGCGCTATCTTGGGTAACCTTCGCCATTTTTATGTTTACTATGATGTTAAAGTTTTTACATATGTTGCATATAATAGGCTCTTTGGCTACGCTTTCTGGGTATATCAGCCTTAATCTTACAAAATTCATATAGATATTATAACATGAAAAAGCTATTTTAATTTATAATAATGCTATGATTACAAAGTTTTTACTAAAATTAGCTCTAATAGGTGGGGACCCGGTGCTGTATCTTCTCATAGTTATGAGCATCTTCTCTGTAGCCGTTATGATAGAGAGGTTTTTAACTTACAGGTACATAAGCAAGAGGCTTGAGCTTTTCAAAGAGTTAGAACTTAGAATAGCTCTTGACAAAAGGCTTGGAATATTGGCAACATTTGGCAACAACGCTCCTTTTATAGGGCTTTTTGGCACAGTGTTAGGGGTTATAAAAGCTTTTAACGACTTAGGAAATTCTTCTCAATTTGGCGTAAAAGTGGTGATGGAAGGTATTTCTCAGGCTTTGGTGTCCACTGCAATGGGGCTTTTTGTGGCAATTCCGTCGGTTATCGCTTACAACTACTTTGTAAGAAAGATGAAGTATCTACTTTTACTACATGAAAGCAAAGGAAAAATCCATGAAAGAATTTGACCAAGATAAAGAAATATCTGAAATAAACATGACCCCCTTTGTGGATATTGTGCTTGTAATACTTATAATATTTATGGCTACTGCTACTTTTATGGTGGAAGGAAAGATTCCTGTAAATCTTCCAAAAGCTAAAACTTCAGAAAGAACCGCCGTATCTACAAAACCTGTGGTGGTGGCTATAAAAAAAGACGGTACCTTACTGATAAACAATCAGGTTGTAAGCGGTAATTTAGAAAGCGCTTTATCAAAGGTAGCAAATAAAGATTCTACCATAGTGTTGCAGGCTTCCAAAGACACACCTTTTCAAAATGTGGTAAGCGTAATAGATGCTTGCAGAGAGCTTGGTATAAATAAGTACATGATAGAAACCAAAAAAGAATGACACCACGTCTTAAAAATCGCCAAAAAGAGTATTTTATTTTAGGTATTTTGGCATCTTTGCTTTTACATATTTGGCTTTTAATAGCATTTATACACTTAAAAACCAAAAAACCAAAGAAAAATAAACCGATAGAGATAACTATGGTGCAAAAAGGTGTGCCAAACAAAGCCATAGTCCCACCTGCTATACCTATGCCACCAGCTCCTTTACAAAAAAAACCTTCAAAGCCTCATCGCGTTTCAAAACCATCAATAAAACCGTCAACTCATAACCATGTTAATAGACCCTCTAATCAAAAGTACGAAGCGCTTCCTTCTCATATTTTAAACTCTTTACCCAAAAGTAGTTACAAACCACACAACGAATCAAAGCCAACAGCTTCTTCACCGGCACCACCTTCCAAACCAAACACAAAAGCATCTTTACCTTCTACTCCCGTAGCGAAAGAAGGGCAAAAACACTACAACGCAAAGGCAAATCTAAATTTAAACATAAAACAATTTGTAAAGAAAGAAGAAAGCGTTTATCAATATCTTAACTGGCTTATTAGATATCTTAATAAACAGGCTAGGGAAAGAGATTTATATCCTAAAGAGGCTAAAAGGCTTGGTATAAAGGGCGAAGTGGTGGTACGGGTCACTATAAACAAAAATGGAACAATAGATAAGTCTTCTTTGAAAGTTGTGCAATCGAGCGGTTACAAAATTTTAGATGAAAGCGCACCAAAAATTATATACGAACTTTCACCTTTTAGAAAACCACCAAAAAAGATAACAATTAATTTACCTGTATATTTCTTAATAAACGGCTATTATTAATGGTTTATATTGATTTTAGGGTATAAAATTTCTACCTTTTTAACCCATCTAAGATTGCCCTTGATGGATGTATCTATAACGTTTTTTACCGACATATCAACCACAGGACAATCAGAGCATCCACCTTCAAACTGAAGATAAACTACGTTGTCTTTCACATCCACCAATTTTAAATTGCCGTGATGGGCATCTAAGGCTGGTCTTATCATTTGTAAAATTCTTTCTACTTCTTTAAGCTTGTCTTCCATAAACACACCCCTTTAAGAAGCTAAAGAAACTATCTTGTTCCAGACTTCGTATTTTTCCTCTTCTGGCACCCTTGATATTCTAAAAAGACCATTAACCGAAAGCTTATCTCCCAATACATCTAAAACATCCTCTTCTATGAGCTTTTTAAGGCCGTAATCCATCAGTAAGTTTCTGCTTTCAGGCACTACTTCGAACAGCTCCATCAAAACCATATCCATACTTAACCTTACGTTGTTCATAGGACCTCCTCAGTCTTTAACTTTTTTAACAAAAGCGTGAAACTCACCGTCTTCTTCATAAATTCCTAAAAACTCTTGTCCAGTAGCTTTGCACCACGCTGGCACATCTTCTACTACACCAGGGTCATCTGCTATAAGCTCAATTATTTGGCCTATCTGCATCTGTTTTATTTGATTGCTTAGCTCTGATATAGGTATTGGACAATAAGTACCGCACACGTTGTGCTCTATATCTGCCTTAATGTCATATAACATGGCTTTCTACTCCTACCTTGAAGGAATTTATTATATCATCTTCTAAAGGCTCTGCAATTTTTTTTATCATATTTTTATCTATTGATATATTTACATATGTAGGTTTGTTGCCGCAGTATCTTGCCATTATGCTTGCTATATAATCTATATCTTCTTTGCTTAGGTCTTTCAATATAGCGATAGCTTTATTTTCTACGTAAGCGTAATCAAACCTATTTTTAAAACCGCTTAAAAACTTTGTCTCACCTTCGTTTCTTGAAATTATCATTTTAGTACCATTTGGCAATCTTAGATGTCTTCCCACTGTCATAAGACTTAAATCGTCCCAATTTAAAGATTTTTTAAAACTCATTTCTTCTTTAAACTTCACGGCAAAGTGCTCATCTGTAAGATAACAACATCCTCCGGATGGTTGCTCGTAATCTATGTCGTAGATTTTTGCCAGATTTATTTGCTTTGTTCTTGAGCGTCCTGATATATCCCACATGAGTTCTCTTTTTATAATGCCTTTTTGCTCTGGTATAGTTTCTGGTAAAAGCTTGGCGGATAAAGGCCTCACTATAAAACCTTTAAGACCCGTTTCTTTTTCTACTATAAGAAGTTTGCTTTTTGTTTGTGACATAGGTCTTTGTCCTAGTACTTCGCCGGTGACTATAAAATCGTAATTTTCTTTTTCCATTATTTCTTTTAATTTTAAAAGCATGAAAATTCTACAATCCAAACAAGGGTTTACGTTTTTACCGTAACCAAATTTAGGATTTAAAATTACATTTATATACTCTTCTGATATATCTATTATTTCTATGGGTAATTCTAGGTTTGCAGCCGCTTTTAATGCGGGATTTTGTGGTATTTTGCCGTCTTTGTTTGGAATGCCCAACCTTCTTTTGTGTTCTGTTATGCAAAAACCAGTATAAAAGTGTATAAGCTTTACTTCTATACCCTGAACTTTGCTAATATTCACAGCGGCGAGCTGGCTATCCAGCCCACCAGAAAATAGGACAAGCGCTTTTGGTTTATGGCTCATTTTATGTGGTTAAGAAACCAAACTCTTGACTTTCTTCTTCCTCAGATTCTTCAAAGCATGTTGGTATAGCGTTTGCTTCTTCCAGCCTTCCTTGTTTTGTAAGATAATCTCTTATAGCTACATGAAGCGTTTCAAGGCCTAGGTTTGTGCAGTGTATCTTTTGTGGTGGTAACCCGCCAAGCTGGTCAAATATATCTTTGTAAGTGAGATTTAAAGCGTAGTTTATATCTTTTCCCTTTATCATTTCTGTGAGCATAGAAGAAACGGCTATAGCAGAACCGCATCCAAATGTCTTAAATCTTACGTCTTCTATGACGTCATTTTGAGGATTTACTTTTATGGTAAAAAGCATAGCGTCTCCACAAGCTGGATTACCGCATTGGCCTACGCCGTTGGCATCTTCCAAAACCCCGACGTTCCTTGGGTTAAGGAAGTGATCTAAAACTATATCACTATATTCAAACATAAATGCAACCTCCTTTAAGTTGATAATATTAATCTATAAGCAAATTTTGAAATAGTTATGACTATACTCAATTTTTATGACTATACGTCATTTAAAACAATCTTACTGCTATCTTTTGATTGTTCTATATGCCCTACAACGAAGGCATCTTTTATAGTTTTTAGGGCAACGTCTCTATCTTTTTCTTCAACAACAATCATAAACCCTATTCCCATGTTAAAAGTTTTGTACATTTCTTCTTTGGTTATGTTTCCAAGCTTTTGAAACCATAAAAATAAATCTGGTATCGGATAAGCTGATATCACTGCTTTTAAACCATCTGGTATAATCCTTGTTAGGTTTCCGGGTATTCCGCCCCCCGTTATGTGAGCCATGCCTTTTATCTTTATTTTGCTTTTAAGCTCCAAAACATCTTTTACGTATATTCTTGTGGGCGTTAACAGTATCTCCCAAAGTTCTTTTCCAAACTCTTTTATATAATCCTCGTATTTAATATTATGCTTTTCTAATACATATCTTATAAGGGAAAAACCGTTGCTGTGAAATCCAGAGGACGGTATAGCAACTACGACATCACCTTCTTTTATATCTTGTCCTGTAACAATTTCATCTTTCTTGCAGATGCCTATACAAAAACCAGCTAAGTCGTATTCACCTTCTTTGTAAAAAGAAGGCATTTCCGCGGTTTCTCCTCCTACTAGGGGTGTATTGGCTTCCTCACACCCTGTTATAATGCCTTCTATTATGGGATTTATGAGATTTTCTTCAATCTTACCTATGGCTATATAATCTAAAAATGCTTTTGGTGTTGAGCCAGTGGTTATTATATCGTTTACGTTCATTGCTACCAAGTCTATACCTACGGTGTTGTGTACGTTCACGCTTTGAGCTATTTTTAGCTTTGTGCCAACTCCATCAGTGGTGGATGTAATCACCAAATCGCAATCTTCTACCAAAAAACCCGCCGCAAAAGCACCAAAAGGAAGCGCTTGTTTTAGGTTTTTATTGAGATTTTTTAATCTATCTTTTAAAAAGCTTACAAAACGGTCTGCCTTTTCTATATCTACGCCTGCTTCTTTGTAAGTGCTCATGCTTTGACATCGCTCCCTTTCAAATAAAATTCTTCAACTATTGTATATATAGGTCCTACGCTTGTAAGCGAGCTTTTAACGAGGGCTATTTTTGTAATATCTTCTTCCAAAAAGAAGATGTCTTTGTGTTTTCTCATAAATGGGTATATTTTGTTTGAGGTAATCTCGTGAATTCTACATATGCTTACATGAGGGTAAAAAGGTTTTGATTCTGGTTCTATGCCGCTTTTAGCGTTGGCTTTTATTATCTTGTTTGCCAATATCTTTAAACTGTTTGCTCCTTTTGATATACCTATCCACAAAATACGTGGTTTGCTCGTATTGGGAAAAGCTCCAACACCAGTATAGGCTACTGTAAAAGGTGAGAAGGTTTTTGATATTTCTTCAAGGTTGTAAAGAAGATTAACCCTTTTTGACTCTTCAACGTTACCTATAAATTGCAAGGTGATGTGTAAATTCTGAGGTTCTACCCATTTACCCAATATTGCGTCGGAAATTTCGTTTTTTAGCCTATTTACATGCTCTTCTAGTTTTTTGGTGGTAAAGATTCCCACAAAAAATCTCATTGTTCTTTCTTTTTTCCTAAAAACCAAATACCAAAACCTATGCTTATGGCTATGATGGTTACAAACATAGCGAAGTACTGAGATTTTGTGTAGCTGTAAAACCTATAAAATGTGTCTAGGCAAAATACGTAAAAAAGATAGTATCCGTAAGCTACAATAATGTAGGAGAAGCCTTTCCAAAGATACTTCAACACATCTTTAGTTTCCATATAGTATATTATACAGAAAATTCGTTGCAGAATGGCTTTTAATTTATTATAATACTTATCTATATGGTAAATGTTGCGATCGTAGGAGCTACTGGCGAAGTAGGAAGAGCGTTTTTAAAAGTTTTGGAAGAAAGGAACTTCCCTGTGAAAGAGCTTAGGCTTTTTGCATCTTCAAAATCAGAAGGCAAAACAATGAATTTTAAAGGCCATGAATATAAAGTGGAGGCTCTTGAAAAACAGACATCTTTTAAGGGTATAGATATAGCACTTTTCTCGGCTGGGTCTTCGGTTAGCAAAGAATGGGCTCCTAAGTTTGCTCAAGATGGAGCTGTGGTGATAGACAACTCCTCTGCTTGGAGAATGGATGATAATGTCCCTTTGATAGTCCCAGAGGTAAACAAAGAAGATATAAAAAAACATAAAGGCATCATAGCAAATCCAAACTGTTCTACTATTCAAATGCTTGTAGCTATAAAGCCTATATACGATGAGTTTGGTATATCGAAGATTATAGTATCTACCTACCAAGCGGTATCGGGTGCTGGGGCTAAAGCTATAGAAGAGCTAAAAACCCAAACGGAAAACTGGTGCCAAAAGAAAAGGATAGAACCAAACCACGTATTACCAAAACGTATAGCTTTTAACGTGATACCTCAAATAGATGTGTTTTTAGAGGATGGTTATACCAAAGAAGAAACCAAGATGCTAAACGAAACAAGAAAAATGCTTCACGATAACGACATAAGGGTATCAGCCACTACCGTTAGGGTGCCTGTTTTTTATGGACATTCCGAAGCAATAAGTTTAGAGTTAAAAAAAGACGTTGATCTTCAAAAAGTAAGAGAGCTTTTAAGAAAAGCCCCAAGCGTTATACTTATGGATGAGCCGCATGATTCTGTATATCCAATACCAATAGTGGTGGAAGGTAGAGATGAAGTATTTGTAGGAAGGATAAGAAAAGATAGAGCCTTTGACAATGGCATAAGCATGTGGGTAGTGGCAGATAACATTAGAAAAGGTGCTGCAACGAATGCAATCCAAATAGCGGAGGCGCTTATAAATGAAGGTGGATGAATATTTAAAATCAGGGCTTAAAAACGAGATTTCAGAAAACTTAGATGGCTTAATGTATGGGCTTTGCAAAGAGGGTTGCCATCGTCTTGAGCTTTTCATAAAAAAAGAAAACGATACCATAGTAGACTGCAAATTCAAAGCTACAAAACGCTGTAAAAAACTTTTAGCAGTATCAGATTTTCTATGTGAAGAGCTTAAGGGCAAAAAATCCATAGACAAAAATGCTTTAAAACAAAAAGCCTTAGAGCATTTCAAAGAAGAAAAGGAAAAGGACAAGGTAGAAAATCGTATAGATATATTTTTAAGCGCTTTGGATGAAGCTGTTGGTAAAGCCTAATATACTTGTAAGCTCTTGCTTTTTCGAAGCCTGTAGATACAACGGCGCTTTTATAAGTGATGATTTTGTTAAAAGCCTATCAAACTTTGTAAATGTAATAAAAGTATGTCCGGAAGTAGCCATAGGCCTTGGCGTACCAAGAGACCCAATCCTAATACAAAAAAAGGGCGATAACTTAAGGCTCATACAGCCTTCTACAGGAATTGATTTTAGTCAAAAGATGATAGAATTTTCCAAAAACTTTGTAAAAGATTTAGATATAGACGGTGCTATTTTAAAATCAAAATCTCCTTCTTGCGGGGTTTACAGCGCAAAATATTTTCACGAAAACGGACAAAGTTTAGGCAAAGGACCTGGTTTTTTTGCTAAAGAGCTTTTGGAAGCTTTCCCAGATTATCCCATAGAAGAAGAAAAAAGACTTTTGGATGAGGATATAAGATATGATTTTTTAACGAAGATATTTGCCATATCGGATTTGAAAAATACCTTTAAAAATATGAAAGATTACAGCGAGCTTATAGACTTTCACACAAGGTATAAGTTTACGTTGATGTATTACAATCAAAATATTATGAGATTTTTAGGTAAGCTTGTGGCATCTTCTAGAAACGAGGATTTTGATGTTGTAAAAGATACTTACAAGAAGCACTTTTTAAAAGCTCTAAACTCAAAAAAGAGAAAAATAAGCCATATAAACGTCTTAGAGCATATCTTTGGATACTTTTCAAGAAAGATAAATAGCGCCGAAAGGCGTCATTTTATGGAAGTGTTGAAGCTTTTTAAAGAAGATAAGGTGGATTTGTTTGTACCTCTTTATATGTTAAAAGCTTTTGCCATAAGGTTTGATGAGGAATATATACTGAAACAAGCTTACTTGGAACCGTTTCCAAAGGAGCTGATATGATATTTCTTATTTTAAAAGCTCTTCACATAATGTCTATTATATTGTGGGCTGGGGCCTCTTCATCGCTGGGGCTTTTTACCATCGTAGCTTACGAAAAAGGCATAAACTGCGATTACGATTATATGTGGAAATTTTATAAAAAGCTTGTAAACTTAGAGCTTTTTGCCTTTTTCTTGGTGATATTTTTTGGTATAGGGATGTACTCTATGCTTGGGTTTAAGCCTATACCTTGGCTTATGATGAAGCTTCCTATCGTATTTGGGTTTTTCTTACCAATGGAAGCTCTAAATGTATATTTTATACACGTTAAAAACGACATAAAAGCTTATGGAAAGTTTATAAAAATCGTTTCGCCGTTTTTAATAATAGCTGGTATCTGTGTAATATTTTTAGCAGTCATAAGACCTTCTTAAGGAGAATTATATGAAAGAAGTTATCAAAAATATAGTAAAAGAATCTATTAAAAAAATATACAATATTGACATAAATCCTCAGATACAGCTTCCAAAGGAAGAGTCTTTCGGAGATTTTGCTTCAAACGTAGCTTTTTTATTATCAAAACCTTTAAAACAAAAACCTCAAGATATAGCCAATAATATTGCGGATAGTCTTAAAAACATGCCGTATTTTGAAAAAGTAGAGGCTTTAAACGGCTTTATAAATATGAAGCTATCTAATAGTTTTTATGAAAAGCTTTTGTTTGATTTTTTAGAAAATCCTATAGATTATCTTAAAGATGAGGCTATTTTTGAGGCTTTTGGTATAAAAAAAGAGGATAAGATAAACTTAGAGTACGTAAGCGCAAACCCCACAGGCCCACTACATCTTGGACACGGAAGAGGGGCTGTTATAGGTGATGTACTTTATAGGCTTTTTAGATTTTTTGATATAAAAGTAGACAGAGAATACTATATAAACGATGCTGGCAACCAAGTAAACTTACTTACAAAAAGTATACTCCATTATATAGATAAAGATAAATATCCATTTCCGAAAGACGGATACAAGGGAGATTATGTAAAAGATTTGGCAGAGGAATTTTTAAAAGACCATCCTTCAAAAGAAAATATAAACTTTGAAGAGTTAAAAGATTTTGCCATTTCAAAAATGATGGAAGATATTACAAACACTTTAAAACTTCTAAATATAGAGTTTGATACATATTTTAGCGAAAGGACTTTAAAAGATGATGTTGAAAGAGTTTTAAAGCTTTTAGAAGAAAAAAACGCTATAGAAGAAAAAGAAGGTGCTATTTGGTTTAAGTCAAAAGACGAAGACAAAGACAGAGTCCTAAGAAAAAGCGACGGTTCTTACACATACTTTGCATCTGACATAGCTTATCATCTAAACAAATACGAAAGAGGCTACAAAAAAGCTATAGACCTGTGGGGAGCCGATCATCACGGTTATATACCAAGGCTAAAATCCGCTTTAGAAGTATTGGGTATACCATCAGATTGGCTTAGTGTAGAGCTTTTTCAAATTGTAAGACTTTTTAAAGATGGACAAGAGGTAAAAATGTCGAAAAGAACGGGAGAGATGATAAAGCTAGAAGAAGTAATAGAAGATCTCGGTGCTGATAATCTAAGATTTATGTTTTTGACAAAAAAAGCTGATACCCCTCTTGACATAGATATAAACTTGGTAAAAGCTCAAAACTCAGAAAATCCAGTATTTTACGTGCAATATGCCTACGCAAGAACGATGGGTATAAAAAGGCAGTTAAAAGAACCGTTTTTATTTGGCTTTTACAAAGATAACTACACTTACGAAGATGAGGAAATTGATCTTATAAAAAGAATACTTTCTTCAAAAGATATGCTTTTTGATGGAATTGTAAAAAAAGACCCAAGCCTTGTAGTGAAACTATCTCTTGATATAGCAAAAAGCTTCCACAAATTTTACAATACGCATAAGGTTATAACTCAAGATGAGAATACTACAAAAAAACGCATATCCTTAGTTTACGCCACACAAAAGATATTTGATATTATATTTGATATTTTAAACATAAAAGCGCCAGAGGTTATGTAAAACCACAAGTTTGTCATGGCCTAAAGGGCGTAAGGCCCTTTAGCCTCTTAAAAATATAAATCATGGAGAGAACGGTTGAGATATGCCAGTAGCTGGTGTACACATAGCTACAGATTGAGTATTTGACGGAGGACAGTATCCAGGCGTGCATAGCACGTTTAATGTATTGTAATTGGAATCTGTATAATATACTACCAAACTTCCGTTATAAGTGGTAGCTAAAACCCCAAACAACGCAGAACCAGTACCAGCGTTTGGATTAACTGGTACAGAATCCACTTGTCTCACATCTACTACTTGAGGAGAGAAAGTCTCTTGACATTGGCTTAAGCTTTGCATATTTGGAGCTATCTCTACCATGTTGTTGTTTAACTGATTTACTGTAATGAGGTCACCGTTTATAGGATTCATAGTAAGACCAAGCGGTGCGTCTAAAGGTGAGCCTTGATAAACTTTAATAGGGGCAATTGTATTGCTTATAGTACTTGCGCATGGAAAAGCGTATATAGCGTTATCTTGAGTGCTTGCCACATAAAGAGTATCCG
>NZ_JBMFST010000004.1:0-54633 GCF_049967395.1 Hydrogenobaculum sp.
AAGCTTCTTTTTCATGCAAACTTTAGAGGGAAGGGGAGAAGGGATTTCTTAATTTTTTATTTAGTTGTTCTTGACTTAAAGTTGTTTTTATCTAAAATATTCTTATGGAAAAAATAGAAAAGCAAAGCTTAAAAAATAAAGTGTTAGAGCTTTTAAAATCACATAAAGATAAGCTATATGAAAAATTTGGAGTGCTACATATAGGATTGTTTGGTTCTGTAGCAAGAGGAGAAGACAAATACTCTCAGATTAAATGGAAAAGAATGGCTGGTATGAGGGATGTGTTGATTCATAATATTTGAGTTGTATTTTTTAACAATAAATTAACGATTGGAGTTTATAATAAACCGAGGAGACTAGCCATGAAAAAACTTTTACTTGCTATGAGTCTTTTTGCTGGTGTTGGGTTTGCCCATGAAACGCCTTGGGGATGGGATATAAAACCGGCTGGGAAATATGTCTATACGTATAACTTTCCAACAAATGTGGTGATATCAAAGCATCATATATTTGTACTCACAAACGGAGCAACATCCTATCAAACCCTTACTATGTACGATAAGAATTTACATGAGCTTTTTCAAGTAAAAGCGTGGAAAGACGAGGTAAGCCCGTCAAAAGAACCAAATTATTTATTTTTACCCTATCAGAGCTTTTACCAAGGCATGTATTACAAAGACCAAAAGCTTTATGTGGCAGGTGGATTTTCTGACAACATTTTGGTATTTGATGTTTATCCTAAAAGCCTAAAATTGGATAAAAAGATCTACCTTAAATACAAACCTTTTCCTAAAAATCAATATCCCTATATTTATCAAGGCTTTAGATACGATTTGAGACATTTTTATCCTGATGCCGTGGTAAAAGGTGATAAATACATATATGCCACTGGACTTTTATCAAATGCTTTAGCCAGAATAGATGAGGATAATAAAAAAATTGATTATCTAAATGTAGGAGCTTATCCTTACTCTATAGCTTTATCTCCAAAATACATCTTTGTAAGCCTTTGGGGAGACAACGCCGTAGCAGTGGTGGATAGAAAACACTTTACCTTTGTGAAAAAAATATACGTAGGTAGAAAGTTAAACAAATTTAGCAAATCAGCTGGCGTTCACCCTACAAATCTTTATTATCAAGACGGGAAGCTTTTTGTAAGCTTAGCAAACAGCGGTAAAATAGCCATTATAGACACTAAAAGTTTTAAAGTATCCGGCTTTTTAAAAGATAAACTATTTAAAAATCAAGAACCTGGCGCTTATCCAAACAGCTTATACGAAAAAAATGGTAAACTTTTTGTATCGAGCGCTGGCACAAATTCTATAAATATTTTTGATGTTAAAAGCAAAAAATTGATAGGTGCTATACCAACCGGATGGTACCCAAGCGCCATGAGTATCGGAGATAAGAATATATATGTAGTCTCTGCAAAAGGTCTAGGCTCTTTTCCAAATACAAAGTATCAGTGGATAGGCATATTGATGCCTGGTATTTTACAAAAAGTTTCTTTAGAAGATGTTGATAAGAATATTTCAAGTTATACGAAAGATGTGTTCAAATACGATAAGTTTGATGGTATAAAAAACCAAGAGCCTATTGTAAAGTTTTTAAGAAAACACATAAAGTATGTGGTTTTTATACTAAGAGAAAATAAAACCTTTGACGAAGATTTTGGCACCTACAAAAGAGCTGGCAACAAGTCTGCCACGATTAAATGGGCTGACCCAAACTTAGCACTATATACCAAAAAAGAACTTCCAAATTTGTTTAACTTTGCCAACAACTATACGCTTATGGCAAATTTTTATGCCGACGGTGAAGTGACAGCCCAAGGTCATCAGTGGACTACGGGGGCAAACGTATCTGATTTTGTAGAGAGAACGTGGCAAGAGTATTATTCTGGAAGGGGATTAGCTGAAAACCCTGGATGGACAGAGGCTCTTACTTTTGGGTACGCTACAGGTTGGGGTGGTATACCAAACGGTGTAGACAATCCTTTTGCAATATACGAAAACCTAAGCAAATTAGGAAAATGGTCAAACCCTTGGATTTCCTATCCTTATAAGCTCTACCTTTTCAACAACCTACTAAAGCATCATGTATCCTTTGAAGATTTTGGTGAATTTGTATCAAGAGATAGATGGGGTAATATTCCAAAAGCTATGAAACCTCATATAGCATACTCCTTTCCGGGTTGGAACAGATTTATACTAGATACTTACAGAGCAAAAGCAGCTATAAAGTGGTTTAAAGCTCACAATATGCCAAGATTTTCTTACATATGGCTTCCAGATGACCACACCGCAGGACTTCACCCTTGCTACTACACGCCACAATACTATGTAGCCAACAACGACTATGCCACCGCCAAACTAATAGAATATCTATCTCATACTCCTTACTGGAAACATATGGCTATATTTATAACAGAAGACGATGCCCAATCTGGAGCAGACCACATAGACGCTCATAGGACTTTCGCTGTAGTTGTAAGCCCTTGGGTAAAACCTGGCTACATATCTACAAAACACTATTCTCAAATAAGCATAGTGAAAACCATTGAAGAAATCCTTGGAATACCTCCTATGTCTATATTTGACCAAACTACTCCCATTATCTCCGATATATGGACCGATAAGCCAAACTTTAGTCCTGTAAAAGCTATAAAACCTGATGTAAAGATGGCTTTTAACAAAGGATATTGCAACAACTATACGCTTTTAAGAAGAGAAGCAGGTTTAAAAGGCAAATATGTAAACAAAGAATGGCTTAAAAAGCATATGAAAAAAAGCCAAAAAGATAGCTCTTATGTGCCATCTCCTAAAAATCTATATACGCCAACATCTTTATTAAAAGTATCAGGTTTTGAACAATTTAAACAAACAGCTATAGCCACCAAAGGTTACGAAGGATATAAAAAGATGCTTAGCTATATAAAAAGCCTTGCAAACAAAGAACATAAAAGTATATGGGCTTTTATAAGTAATTGATATATATCATAGAGTAAATTAAAAAAATTAACGGAATCTTAACAAAAGATAGTTAAGATAAAAGGTATGAAAGAGGTGCAAATAGTAAGCGCAAAAGAGGGTAGGATAAGGCTAAAGGTAAACAAAGTCTATCACGGGGTGGTATACGACCTTTTGAGAAAAGCGCTAAAAGACGAAGAGATTGTATCTAAACCCTTCACCAATAGCATACTAATAAGCTGCTGTAAAGATGAAAACGCTTTACCTTTGATAAAAAAAGTGTTAAAAGAAAACGGCTTTAAAGTGGAAACAAAAGGCGATGAAATAAATTTACTATTTGCCTTCCAGCTGATGTTAAATGTAGGAGGGGGACTGGAGGGCATTGCTTTTAACGTAGCTAAAGACATTGTTTTAGATAGAGTAGGGCTTGGGGCCATATCATACTTTGTATGAAAATAGAAGATATTTCATTTTCACATCATAGAATAAGGATAAAAGGAAGCGTGGTTTACAACGAGGCTTTTGTAAAAGTGTTAAAAGAACTATTTGGCGAAGAAAACGTATATGTAAATTATCACACTAAAAGCATTAAAATAGAATCCGAAGAAATACTATCTCAGGATGAATTTCAAGAGCTATTGGAAAACCAAGATTTAAAACCGCTTGGTGAAACAGTTTGTATTACAGACTTGCATCCTTTTATATCTAGGACTATAAAATCAGACGTTTTGAAGCTTTTTTTATACACCGTTGATTACGGTTTTAGGATAGGTGCCATAAGGTTTATATGGGTAAACTGGTTATTCAACAAACTTGTAATAAAATTTTTATAGGAGGTATATATGTTTGAAAATCTTATCGGGTGCTTTTCGAGAAGATACTTTACCTGGGGTCTTGGCACGGTAGCAGTTATGTACGTGCTTGGAAAAGCTTTAGAGGAGTTTAAGCCTGTTTTAGTGGGAGTTACAAAAGAGGGTATCAGCTTTGGACAGTGGCTAAACGCTTCTTTGGAAGCCAAAAAAGAAGTGGTAGAAGATATAGTCCATGAGGCAAAGTCAGAGCTAAAAAAGGAAATAGAGCTAAAAATAACGCTTTTACAAAAACAGCAAGAGCTTTTAGAAAAGTTAAAATCATCTTTATAAGGAGGAAATAAATATGTGGTCAAAGTTAGGCGATATAGTCTGTAGCAAGTACACATCTTTTGGGCTTGGAATGTTTGCCGGTGTTTTTGGCTTTTATATGATACATAAAATATCTGAACATCAGGAGCTTATGAGAGTGCAAGAAGAGATAAACGAGCTTATGAATAGGCTAAATCAAAAAACGTTGGCACCTTCACAAGAACAACAGTCATGAAAACTCTTGTAGTAAAACACAAAACTTACGGTAGGATAAGGGTCAACTCTTTTTACCTTAAGTATTTAGATGTTTCAAAAGAAGCTATAGAAGATTTTATAAAATCTCAAGATGGTATTTTGGATGCTAAGCTAAACAAAGCCACTGGAAGCCTGTCTATATCTTACGACCCAAACAAGATATATATAGAAGAGTTTTTAGAACTTATAAACAACACACCTATCGATGTAATACTTGGTATATTAAAATCACAAAAAACAAAACCAAAAACACAAAAAGAAGAACCCTCTAAATTAAGAATGATTGTGGGGGCTGTGGGAGGGTTGCTTTCTTTAACGTCTGTGTTGCCAAATCCCTTTATAAAAGCGTTGGCTATATTTGGTTCTATACCATCTTTTAAAAGCGCTTTTTCAAACCTTTTGAAAGGCAAGCTGTCTTATCAGCTTTTAGATTCGTTGGCCCTTGGTATAACCATCCAGAGAAACATGCTACTATCAGCCAACATAATGAATCTATTTATAGGGTTAGGAGATTATCTTGAAGACAAACTAAACCAAAAAGCTAGGGCTTCTATAGAAGACCTTCTAAACGTAGATGGTGAGACCGCTTATATAGAAAAAGATGGCACAAAAATTGAGGTACCTATAGAAGAGATATCTACAGGAGATATAGTGGTGGTTTACGCCGGTGGTAGGATTCCAGTGGATGGCGTGGTAGCAGAAGGTAAAGCAGTTGTAAACGAGTCTATATTAA
Organism: Hydrogenobaculum sp.; assembly: GCF_049967395.1. NCBI lineage: Bacteria > Pseudomonadati > Aquificota > Aquificia > Aquificales > Aquificaceae > Hydrogenobaculum > Hydrogenobaculum sp. The sequence continues at coordinate 5,079 of NZ_JBMFST010000004.1, forward strand.
CAGGAGAAGATAAGCCTGTTTTAAAAGAGGCTGGGTCCAAAGTATACGCTGGCACAAACGTTATAGACGGAAAAATCTATATAAAAGTAGAACAAAAAGGCGCAGATACCATCATCTCAAAAATCGCTTACATGGTAGAATCCTACATGGACCAAAAACCGGGCGTTTACGATAAATTTAACAAACTAGCCGATGCTACGGTCTTACCTATCTTAACAATAGGCTTGATCAACCAGCTTACCACCAGAAACTTAGCAAAAACATCTAGCATACTAACAATAGACTATAACACCAATTTAAGGGTATCTATACCAATAGCTGTGGCTTCTTCTATATCAAAAGCCTCAAACCACGGAGTACTTATAAAAGGCGGAAGGTCTTTAGAAGAGCTTTCTAAAATAAATTGCTTGGTAATGGATAAAACTGGCACTATCACGAGAGGAGAGCCTATTATTACAGATTTGATACCATTAGAAGAAGATTTATCCCAAGAAGAGCTTTTGAGAATAGCCGCCTCCTTAGAGCAAAGGCTAAAACACCCTATAGCTGATGCTATAGTAAATATGGCAAAAGAAAAAGGGCTTGAGCTTTACGAAAGAGAGGATTCTGATTACGATATAGGGCTTGGCATCTCAGCAAAACTAAACAACGAAGAATATAAGCTTGGCTCATCAAGATATATGGCTAATCATAAAATAGCTATACCAAAACACATAAAAGACATAGTCAGAGAGAAGCATGATGAAGGTAAAACAGTTTTATACCTTGCAAAAGGCAAAAAGATATTAGGTTTAATAGCTTTTAAAGATACTATAAGGGAAGAAGCCAAACAGGTAATAAAGAAATTAACAGATATGGATATAAAGATAGTTATGCTAACCGGTGACAATGAAGAGGTAGCACAAGCTATAGCTAAAGAAGTAGGTATAAAAGAGTTTAGAGCAAGGGTATCTCCAGAGGAAAAAGCCAAATACGTAGAACAGCTTAAAAAAGAAGGCTTCAAAGTGGCTATGGTAGGAGACGGGGTAAACGACTCTGTAGCACTCTCAGCGGCAGATGTTGGTATAGCAATGGGGGACGGTTCTCAAGTAGCTATAGACGTAGCAGATGTGGTGCTTGTAAAGGAAGATTTAAATCTTATATACAAAGCTATAAAACTTTCTAAAGATGCAATGAGAGTAGTAAACAACAACATAAAGTTTAATTTTGCTATAAATACCCTTGGAATGGCTATAGGTATATTGGGTTCTGGTAACCCTGCATTCTCGGTAATGATAAACAATGGTTCTACCATACTCTCAGCTCTATACTCTATTACACCGGATATAAAAAATGGATGAGAAAAATCTTGGGAGAGGGCTTTATTTTGTATTTGTTATAACGTTTTTGGATTTTTTACTTGAAGTCTACTACGGATACGCCTTCAACAGCTTAGCTTTGTTGTCTGACGCGGTTTACATGTTTATGGATTTATCCGGTCAAGCTTTGGCAATATTTGCCATGTATTTATCCAAAAAGCCTCCAAACCCAAAAAGGACTTTTGGATATTACAGGGTTGAAATACTATCAGCTTTGTTTAACGGCATCACTGCCGGATTTTTCCTAATAATGATATTTTTACACGCTTTTAAAAGGCTTTTACATCCAGAGTATGTAAACGCTGGTGGTGTTTTTTGGATATCTATCTTGGGTCTCTTAGTAAATATAGTTGGTATCGTGATACTTTACTTTGGCTCAAAGCACAGCTTAAACATAGCCGGTGCTTTTTTAAGGGTTTTAATGGATGGGCTTAGCTCTGTAGGCGTTATAGCATCATCTATTCTTATAGAACTTACTGGCAACTACATATTTGACCCTATAATGAGTATACTAGTAGGTCTTAGCGTTATATACCCTATTTACAAAGTATTATCAAAGTCCATAGACATTTTGATGGAATCTTCCCCAGAGTATATAAACTTAGAGGAGTTAGAAAACTTTATAAAACAGCACTTCCCAGAAATAATGATAAAATCTATACACGTTTGGAGTCTTGTGCCAGGTAAAAATATAATGTACGCGAGATTAAGAGAACAAGACTTGGAAGCTTTAGAAAACACGCCTTTAAAAGAGGTAAGAGATAAGATAAGAGCCATGAAAAAAGAGCTAAAAGAAAAGTTTGGTTTTGAGAGAGTAGTGATAGAGCTTTATTAAAGGGTTGAGGAGGTTGGTATGATAGGGGCGCTATCGCAAAAAACATACGGTTTTCGTTTAAAAGCTTTTAAACCAAAAATTACTTTTAGGTTTGAAGTGGGGAATTTTACCGTAAAGACCGCACAGAATTCCAAAGAGTTAAGGAAAGCTCTTGAATTAAGACATAAGGTATTTTATCAAGAAATTCTAAACAAAAGCAAGCTTTTTAGAATAGACATAGACAAGTTTGACTTTATAGCAGACCACATTATTATAATAGACAACAAAACTCAAAACGTAGTTGGTACCTATAGAGTTATAGCATCTAACTTTAGCGATAAGTTTTATTCGGAAACAGAGTTTGATATATCTAGTATAAAGCTTTTAAAAGCCACAAAGATAGAGATTGGAAGGGCAAGCGTGCATAAAGACTATAGAAGCGGAACCACGATAGCTTTGCTTTGGAAAGGCATTGCTTACTACGCTAAATTGGTGGGAGCTAAGTATGTGTTTGGATGTTCTAGCGTTCAAACGGAAAACTTGCTGGAAATAGTTTTAGCTTATAAATATTTAAAACAGTTTGAAAACAAAATGGTGATTCCTTTGCCGGATTTTCGCATAAAAAACTTTGAAAACTATGTAAAAACTCTTGATGCTGTAAATATGGATGTAAATAGTCTAAAAGCTTTTGTGCCCTCTCTTATCCAAAGCTATTTAAAAGCTGGTGCTGTAATATGCGGTGAACCTGCTTTTGACAAGCATTTTAAATGCGTTGATTTTATAACGCTTCTTGACGCTGACCATCTTAACAATTCTTTCAACAGAAGATTTAAATCATAGAATAATAACATAAACCAGCACTAAGCTATATCTTTTGGAGGTAATATTATGAACGTATTTTTGGACATTTTTAGTTTTGCTTTGTTTTTTGGTATTCTCACCGTCGTTTCTCCTTTTTTGGGTAAATATATGGCAGATGTATATGAAGGCAATATATACAAATTTTTAAAACCTATAAGGTATTTGGAAAAGGCAATATACAAAATACTTGGCATAGACGAATCCAAAGAGATGAATTGGAAAGAGTATCTTTATGCTTTGCTATCTTTTAACTTCTTAGGGTTTTTGATACTTTTTTTGACGCTTTTATTTCAAAAATATCTTCCATTAAATCAATACAACATACCAAACATGAGCTGGGATTTGGCTTTTAATACAGCAGCAAGCTTTGTCACAAACACAAACTGGCAAGCTTACGCAGGCGAAACCCAAGCTACATATTTTTCTCAAATGACAGGCCTTGCCCTTCAAAACTTTTTATCGGCTGCCAGCGGTATAGTGGTAGCTTTGGTACTAATAAGGGCTTTTGCCAGAAAAAACACCGTATATCTTGGAAACTTCTTTGTAGACTTTACAAGGACAATCCTGTATGTGCTTTTACCGCTGTCTTTTTTTAGCGCTTTGTTTTTAGTGTCCCAAGGGGTTATACAAAACTTTTCTCATTATAAAAGTGCAGAACTTTTAGAAGCTTTTAAAAACGGTAAAGATATAATTACCCATCAAATACTTCCTATGGGTCCAGTGGCTTCTCAAGAGGCGATAAAACTTCTTGGTACAAACGGCGGTGGGTTTTTTAACGCAAACTCAGCTCATCCCTTTGAAAATCCCACTCCTTTATCAAATGTTTTTGAGGCTTTTATTATAATCCTAATACCAGCTTCTTTGGTATTTACATTTGGTTATATGATAAAAGATAAGAGGCAAGGATGGTTTTTATACAGCGTTATGCTCTTTGTACTTCTCTTAATGATGGGTATAGGGTATTACTTTGAATATTACGGCAATCCCATAGTAAAAAAACTTGGCGTAGAAGGTCCATATTTAATAGGAAAAGAGCTTAGATTTGGCATGGGTGGGACTATGCTATTTTCAAGCATTACTACGGCCGTTTCTTGCGGTGCTGTAAATGCTATGTTTGATTCTTTTACACCTTTAGGCGGTCTTGTACCAATGTCTTTAATATCTTTAGGAGAAATCATATTTGGTGGTGTTGGTTCTGGACTTTACGGAATGCTAGCCATGATAATAATAGCTGTTTTTGTAGCAGGGCTTATGATAGGAAGAACGCCAGAGTATCTAAACAAAAAAATTGAAGCGAAGGAAATGTGGTCTTCTGTTATCATAACGTTGGTGGCTGGTGTAACATCTTTACTTCTTACTACGTTGGCCCTTTATACGAAATGGGGTCTATCTTCCATATCAAATCCTGGACCGCATGGGCTTAGCGAAGTTTTATACGCTTACATATCAGCTTCTAACAACAATGGAAGCGCCTTTGCTGGTTTAAACGCAAATACTGTATTTTACAATATCACCACAGGTTTGGCAATGTTGATAGGTAGATTTGTACCTATAGTAGCTGTATTTTATATGGCGTCTTCTTTATCGCTTAAAAAACATATACCACCAAGCCCTGGTACACTTCCTACCCATACGTTGGTGTTTGGTGTTTGGGTTGTTTTTATCATAATAGTTGTGGGTGCTCTTACATTCTTACCAGCTTTTTCGTTAGGACCTATTCTTGAGCATATGCTTATGCTAAAAGGAGTTACATTATGAAGAAAAAAGAGCTTAGTATCTTTGATAAGAAAATTCTAAAAGAAGCATCTATAAACTCAATCAAAAAACTAAACCCTGTTGAGCTTTTAAGAAATCCAGTGATGCTATCGGTGGAAATAGGAAGCGCCATTACTACTATTGACTTTTTTTACGATTTAGCCACCAACAACAATTACGCTTGGTTTAGTGGTAACGTAAGCTTATGGCTTTGGCTTACAGTGTTATTTTCTAACTTTGCAGAATCAATAGCAGAATCTCGTGGTAAAGCAAGGGCCCAATCTCTTAGAGAGGCAAAATCAAATCTTTTTGCTAAAAAGCTAAAAAACAAAGACGATAAGAATTATGAAACAGTACCAGCCTCTTCACTTCAAAAAGGTGATTTGTTTTTATTAGAAAAAGATGATATTATACCCATAGATGGGGAGCTTGTGGACGGGGTTTTACTTGTAAACGAATCTGCCGTTACGGGTGAATCGGCACCAGTTATAAGAGAATTTGGCACTGATAAATCTTCTGTAACTGCTGGGACCAAAGTTGTATCTGGGACTGGAGTAGCTGTTGCAAGCGTAAATCCAGGAGAGACCTTTATAGACAAAATGATATCTTTGGTAGAAGGAGCTAAAAGAAGGAAAACACCAAACGAAATAGCTCTTGATGTTTTAATAATATCCCTTACCGTGGTTTTTTTGGTGGTAGTCATAAACTTTAGAGCCCTTTCTTATTACAGCGTTCATTCTACCGGCAAAGGTTCCGTGGTATCTTTAGTGGTACTGGTGGCGTTGTTCGTATGCTTGGCGCCAACCACCATAGCAGCTCTTTTACCAGCCATAGGTATAGCTGGCATGGATAGGCTTTTTAGGAAAAATATAATAGCTCTTTCTGGTAGAGCTATAGAAGCCGCTGGTGATGCAAACGTATTGTTTCTTGACAAAACAGGAACTATCACCTACGGCGATAGACAAGCCTACAAACTCATAACAGTAGAAGGTGTTTCTGAAGAAGAGTTGGCAAAGGTAGCTCATATAGCTTCTTTAGGAGATAGCACCGCTGAAGGTAAGAGTATTTTTGCTTTTACAAAAGAAAAATATAACTTATCAATAGATTTAAAGGATTATAAAGTAATAGAGTTTGATGCATCAACAAGAATAAGTGGCGTGGATACAAACAACGAACACTATAGAAAAGGTTCAAGCGATGCTATAGAAAAGTATGTATCAAGTTTAGGCGGGGTCATACCAAAAAATCTGGATAGAATAGTTGAAGAAGTGGCAAAAGAAGGCGGTACTCCATTGGTAGTAGCTAAAGATAACAAAATATACGGAGTAGTTTATTTAAAGGATATTATAAAGCCTGGTATAAAAGAGAAGTTTAAGGAACTAAGAAGAGCGGGTATAAAAACCGTTATGATAACAGGAGACAACCCTCTTACAGCAGCCACTATAGCAGCGGAAGCCGGTGTGGATGATTTCTTAGCTCAGGCAAAACCAGAAGATAAATTAAGGCTAATAAGAAAATACCAAGAGGAGGGCTATATGGTAGCCATGACAGGAGATGGCACCAACGATGCACCGGCTTTAGCTCAAGCGGATGTTGCAGTAGCTATGAACTCTGGTACTCAAGCCGCTAAAGACGCCGCCAACATCATAGACCTTGACAACGACCCATCAAAGCTAATAGAAGTGGTAGAAGTTGGCAAAGAAATCCTCATAACAAGAGGGGCTATCACCACGTTTAGCATAGCAAACGATATTTCGAAATACTTCGTTATAATACCAGCAGCCGTTAGCAAAAGCTATCCAGAACTAAATATATTAAACATATTACACCTTGAAAATCCTTATATAGCAATCTTATCAGCGGTTATATTTAACGCTGTTGTAATACCGATGCTTATACCTTTAGCCTTAAAGGGTGTTAAGTATAGGCCCATAGATGCCCAGACACTGTTGGTAAGAAATTTAAGCATATACGGTATAGGCGGTGTTTTATTCCCGTTTTTTGGGATTTGGATTATATACTGGATTTGTGAAATGATTTGGAGAGTGTTATGAATGCTAAAAGCTTAAAAAACGTATTTTTGCTTTTTGTAATATTCTTTGTCTTACTAGGCATTTTATATCCTGTAGCAGTTACAGGGGTGGCAAAACTAATATTTCCTTATCAAGCTTCTGGAAGCCTTTACGAGCTAAACGGCAAAATAGTAGGCTCTAAACTTATATGTCAACCTGTATCTGACCCTGCTCTTTTCTGGCCAAGACCATCCTCTACATCTTCTTATCCTTGTAATCCGCTTAGCTCTGGTGGTTCCAACATAGGACCTACCAACAAGCAACTGGTAGAAAACATAGAATCGAGGATAAAAGTATTAAACTCATACGGACTTGAAGCTCCCTTTCCTTCTGATATGGTCATGGGTTCAGGAAGTGGCTTAGAGTCTTACATATCGCTGGAGAATGCTCTTATGCAAGCCAAAAGAGTATCTCATTATTCTGGTATACCCTATGAAGAGCTTTTAAAAATGATATATAAAAATGTCGACGGAAGGACTTTTGGCATATTTGGAGAAAAAAGGGTAAACGTTGTGAAACTTAACATGGAGCTTTTAGAATGGAAGAAGAAAGACCAATTCCAGAAAGTTTATTAGAAATAGCAGAAGAAAAGAAAAATCGCGGCAAACTCACCATATACCTTGGTGCGATGCCGGGGGTTGGGAAGACTTATGCAATGCTAAGTGATGCTAGAATTAGAAAACAAGACGGTGTAGATATAAAAATTGGGTTTGTAGAAACGCATGGAAGAAAAGAAACAGAAAAGCTCTTAGAAGGTTTAGACATTATTCCACCTTTGGAAGTAGAATACAACGGTATAAAGTTAAAAGAGCTAAACTTAGATGAAATACTCAAGATAAAACCTCAAATTTGCATTATAGACGAGCTACCCCATTCTAATCCACCTAATTTTAGAAATAAAAAACGTTATCAAGACGTAGAAGAGGTATTGAACGCTGGTATAGACGTGTGGACAGCTATGAACGTCCAGCATATAGAAAGTATAAGCGATATAGTATATCAAATAACTGGAGTAAAGGTAAGAGAAACCGTACCAGATGAGTTTGTAAAAAATGCTGACGAGATAAAGCTGATAGACTTGCCACCAGAAGAGCTTATCCAACGGTTAAAAGATGGGAAGGTCTACGTGCCTGATTTAGCCCAAGAAGCCATAAAAAAATATTTCAGACCTGGCAATATAATGGCTTTAAGAGAGCTATCTATGAGGATAGCCGCCGATAAACTAAATAAAAAACTAAATACATACATGAAAGAACATGCAATCGCTGGCCCTTGGGCTATAAAAGAAAGAATAGTAGTAGGTATATACGCTAGTCCTTTTGCAGAACATTTGGTAAGAGCAGCTTACAGGGTTGCTACCGAGATAGATGCAGATTGGATAGCTATTTACGTTGAGACAGAAAAGCACGCTTATCTTACAGATAAAGAGCTTGATTGGTTACAAAAAGCTTTAGAACTGGCAAAAAGTTTAGGGGCAGAGATTGTTTGGATAAAAGACGAGGATGTACCAAACGCCATCATAAGATATATTAAAAGCCATAACATAAATAAGATAATAATAGGAAAACCGAAAAAGTTTCCAATCTTTAGAGGTTCTATATTTAGAAAAATAGCTCAAAATACAAAATATGTTGATATATACATATTAGACCCGCCTATTGCCGAAGCAGAACTTTTTATACCGTCAAAAAAACGTATAAGCCTTCCTAAATTATATCTACCTAAACTTTACAATGTCTTTATCGGCTTGTTTCTTGTATTTCTCGCCACATTTATAGGGCTTCAGTTTAGAAGTTTTTTAAATCAACTAAATCTGGTATTTTTATTTTTGTTGGCGCTTAGTTTAGCAGCCGTGATGTTAGATACATACTCAACAATTTTTGCCACGCTAGTTAGTATAATTATATTTGATTATTTCTTTATTCCGCCCTATTATAGTTTTGCAATATCTGATATAAACTATTTCCTATCTTATACGGTTTTCGCTGTAATGATAGTGTTTATAAATCTTCTTTCAGTAAGACTGAAAAGAAATCTAAAGCAACTCCAAAAAAGCGAGGAAAAAAGCAATGTTCTTTTTGAGCTTAGCAGAAAACTGCTTAGGATAAATTCAAAAGAAGAATGTATATCCATTACCGTAAGATATGTAAAGATTTTCGTAGAAGATGTAGCGATATTTCTAAAAGACAAAGAGAATATACATATCCAAGCAGTAACAAAGAATATGAACATAAACGAACGAGTCAAAACAATAGTCCAGTGGTGTATAAAAAATAAAAAACCAGCTGGATTTTCTACGCAGACCTTCTCAGAAGACCCGTATTTTTATATGCCACTTATCTATAAAGACGACATATATGGAGTAATGATTTTTGATATGTCTAAAAGCAAAGAAACGGATTATGAACTTATATCTATCTTAGAAGCTATAGCAGATTTATTTACCGCTAGTATAGTAAAATATGTTTAGAGATATTATTGGTTTAAAGCCGTTAGTGTAGTAGGAACGTTGTTGGCGGTACAACTAAGGTAACTATAGTCTGAAGCTGTAGCGCTTGATATAGTGCATAAAAGACCCAAAGAGTTAAAAGCGTTTGATACAGCTTGAATATATTCATTTGGTATTTGGCTTGTAACAATTGTAAAAGAAGTGCTAGTAGAAAGATAAGACCACGTAGTAGCCCAGGGCCCTATAAAATGAAGCAAAGCGCAGCAATTGGCAGGGTTTGACGGAGGATGCGAGTTCCAATCACATGTGCCTTGAGCACCATTTAAGCTATACCATGAGTTCCCGTCTGTGCAAGATATTTGTGGATAAGCCCCAAGCACATCGTAGTAATCTTTCAAACCCAAAACAAACGTCCTTGCTTTATAAGAATAATTTTGCTCATGAGTAGTAGCGTTGATAGTCCTATAGCCTATAAATACCGCTCCCAAAAATATGCTAACTATAGTAAGCACAAGCAAAAGCTCTATGATAGAAAAGGCGAGTGGCCCAAAGGGCTTATTAGTATGCACATCTTTTAAACTGCCTAGTGGCCTCGCAAGAGGCTTATTGGGATGCACATTTTTTAATTTAGGCAGTGGCCTCGCAAGAGGCTTATTAGAATGCACATTTTTTAATTTAGGCAGTGGCCTCGCAAGAGGCTTATTAGTATGTATATCCCTCGAAATTGGCAGTAGCCTTAAAGGCTTATTGGGATGCATGGTCTTTAGCTTCAAGCTTTTCATATCAATAATATTATAATCCTGAAAAAAAATATGTTGTATGCGATAATAGTATATATGAAATTTGGGATATATTATAATATATTACTATGCTTGATGATTTTTTGCTCTATCTCTTACTCTCTTGATATAAACGCTCTTGATAGTGTTAGTAGAAACATATTTAAAAAGGGTTTTTTCTTGGGCTGGCAGATGAGGAAAAGAGAAAATATATGCGGGTCTTACGTAATTCCGTCTGGATGGTGGGTTTATATGGATTCATCAGATTTAAGCTCATACAAGATAGGCTATTATAAGTTTATAGCCATGAGAAACGGACTTACTCCCCTTGATGGCATAGGCGATGTTGTGTTTGGAGTATTTGATAGTGAAGCTGATGCTAACCATGCAAAAGAACTGCTCCAAAAAGAAGGTGTAAAAGGTGTAATATGGGTAGAGTATAAACCCGCAGAAGCCGTTATAAACCCCTGTGTAAATTTTGATTTAAACTATGGCAAGACACATCTTGACAAAACCCTTTATTTTATGGAAATGGCTCTATCAGAAGCCAAGAGAATAGTAAATCCCTCTGTAAATAAAAAAGCGTTAATACATGATATAAGCACAGTAATTTTGGGCCTTGAGAAAGTAGGAGCTAAAACAGAAACCCAAGATATATATAAAAAAGAAAATATAAATACTATAAAAGTGCCGCCTAATTACGAAAATCTTATAGAGAGGTCTAAGCTATGGGCAAAATGAAGTTTGTTTTAATGATTTTGGCAATTTGTAGCGTTATAGAAAATGCAAACGCACAAAATGAGTATGCACCAAAGATATCCTTTAAGGATATAGTGGAGTCTCAGGTGGGAGTCGTGAAAAAAGTAATGGATTTAAGCAAAGAGGTAAGCGAGTTAAAAACAGCCTTAGCAAAACTACAAGAGCAACAAGAAAAAACCTACGCTAAACTATCTGCCATAGAACAGGATCTGAAACAAAAAACTAAAACTTCCAATTCCAAATCAATCAAAAGTGCAGTTTCAGTGCCATCTTCTTATCAAAATCTTATAGAACAAGCAAAATCATGGGCAAAATAATATTTTTGCTTTTAATATTTATATTCTCTTGCGTAGCAAGTGCAGAAGGCGAGTACCAACCAAAGATTACTTTTAGAGATATAGTAGAATCTCAAATAGGCGTCATAAAAAAGGTGGTAGATTTAAATAAAAAAACAAAGGAACTAAGTAAAAATCTAGAAAAAGAGAAAAAGAAAGTAGAAGGTTTGGATCAAAATGTTACAAAACTACAAGAACAACAACAATTGTTTTCTAAAAAGCTAGAAAAAATAGAAAAAGAAGTAAGAGATCTAAAACTAGAACATTCTATAAAAGGTCTTGTGATAGAAAGTGAAAGCTCCAAGAAGTCCATAGGTTTTGGCAAACCCTACAAAAGAAAAACAGTCAAAGAGCTTATAAAAAACGGACCTGAAAACATATATTTTTGTGTAGACTCATTATCTTACATTCGCAAATATCCATCTATAAAATCTGTTGCTATAGGCGCTTCTTACAAAGGCGATACGTTGCAATGTCTTACGCCCTGTGGTCTTGAAGGGCATAGATTTTACTGGCTTCATATATTAAATCTTCGGACAGGTTATAAGGGCTATAGTATACTAAATAGCTCCATAAAAGAAGGCAAGTGTAAATGAAAAAGTTTCTCGCTTTTATAGGTATATTGCTGTTTATATCAATCTCTTATTCTTACCATCTTATTGGGAACTACGGAGCTACACCAAAAAACAAAACCAATACATCACCTGGTTTTATAATAAACAGCCAAAATGCTTTTTTGCTAAAACCTGTCACCTTAAATGTAAAAGATGTCCCAATACCACAAGTTTTATCTTATCTTTCAGGTATAACTCAAGTGCCTATAGAACTAAAAGACAACGTGCAAGATAGGGTTAGCTTCTACGGACAAGGTACATTAAAAAGTATATTAGACACTTTTTGCGCTTACAACAACCTGTATTATAAGGTTGAAAACGGGAAAATAGTAGTTAGAAGATATATAAGCGCTGTATTTCAGTTAAATGTGCCAATGACCACTACAAAGGCATACAATTACAATATGACGTTTGGTCAAAGCGTCACCAATAGCTCCTCTGGCGGTGGTATGTTAGGGGGTACAGCCACAAACCCTATACAAAACACAGGTACAAATAGCTCTAGCTCAACTTTTAATTTCAACGAAAACTTAGCTCAAAACATTGTAAATCTTATAACACCTCTTTTACAAGATAAACATTCAAAGATATCTTACGATCCAAATACCGGTCTTCTTACATTTTTTGGCTCTATAAACGATTATAAAACTGTAAAATCTATAGTAAATAAGCTAAATAAAGAACTGTCAGAACCCATAAAAATAAGAATAGATATAATAGCTATAAACCTTTTAAACGAATACTCTACCGGTATAAATATTCAAGCACTATTTAACAACTTAAAAAACTTAAACGTTTCTTTAAATACGCCTATGACAACTGTGAATAGCACAAATTTATTGTTTAAGGCAAGTATTACTGGAAGTAATTATAGCGCCCTATTGAACGCTTTAGAGCAATACGGCAAAACAAGGAGCATCGACAGTGAAACTTATACAGTGTTACCAAACCAACCCATAGTATATGCCCCTACCAATACCCAATCTTATATAAGCTCATACAACATATATATACCACCGACAGTGGCTGGCGTAGTTTCCACCCCTGCATACATACCAATAGTTTCTTATCTCAACACTGGCACGAGCATTACTATATTACCAAGGCTTACAAACAAAAAAAGGCTTATGGTTGATGTTTATTATTCCCAAAATACGCCTCAAAATATAAGTACTCAAAATATAACAATAAGCCAAGGAGTAAATGTCCCTATACAATTTCCAGAAATTTCATCTCAGAACTCTGTTTTAACATCTGTTTTAAAGCCAAGGCAAACTATAGCTCTTATAAGCTCTGTCTATGACCTCAAGAAAAACAACGAGGCTGGCATACCATTTTTGATAAGGATACCTCTTATAAAATACCTTTTTGGCAACACCGATAAATATTCAAACAAAGTGCAATTCATAATAACAATAACCTACGAGGGTTTGGGTGAAAGATGAGCGCGGAACAACCTCAAATACCACCAGAGAAACCTTACAAAAAATATTTGGAAAAAATTAAATCTTTTTTTAAAGATTTAAATTTTAAAGATTTTAAAATAAAAAAATATTTTGAAGCACCCCCTAATGATTCGACCGCAGACCACACAAAAAAAGAAAATGAAAAAAGAAATTTTGAAAAGATAATTTTAGGCGTAATTGTAGGATTTGTTTTTGGGGCTTTAGCAAGCAGTTTGATACTGTATTTTAAGATAAAAAGGATTCAAGAAGAATACGAAAAAACTCAAACAAGGCTTCAGATACTGTCTTCAAGATTAAAATCAAGCCAAAACCAAACAAACACAACCCAAAGCCAGAATATTCAAGATCAAAAGCTTGCTACTGCTCAGATTTTAAGCGTAATAAACAACTTACCGCCTTCTAATGCTTTTGCCAGTTTCTATGTAAACAAACTAAACGAAGAAAAATATAAAACAATACAAGAGCAAAAGTTGAGTTTAAAAAAATCACAACCTCCACCTTTACCACCTCTTAAAACATTAATAGGTAAAAATCAAGCAAACAACAGTCTACCGCAGCTTACTCCCACAACCCCACCAATACCTCAAGTATCTATGATAATATGTTCAAACAGTTGTTACGCTATTTCTTCAAACGGTCAAGTTTATACAAACGGTTTTGTACAAGGAAATTATAGGCTTGTGGTGACTCAAAACCAGATTTATTGGGAAAAAATCGATGGAAAATAACAATTTGCTATGGCAAACATAACTGTTTCAAGAAAACCGGAGAAGAATAAAGCCTGTATACAAAAACAAGAAGGAAGGAGGATAAGATATTATTGCGTAGAGAAAAAGGAGCTAAAAGATTATCTGTATGACATACTATATATGCAAGAAAACAATATAAATTTAGCCGTTAGAATAGTGCCAGAAAAAAAGAAATACTATGAATACGTTATAGCTGGCGATAGAATACAAATAAATGAAAAAGAACTTACAACAGATCAAGACCCCGAGAGCTACATAGCCACAGAGTATTTGGGAGAACCAGTAGTTATAATAAAAGAACCTCTAAAAAAAATAAAAAAACTATACGGTCCTCCGTGGTATCAAGACAAGCAAATTATAGCTCTTATTGTGATGTGGGTTATCATAATTTTTGGAGGCGCTGTATTTCTTTATCTTAAAAGCCATCAAAATAGAGAACTTACATTAGGGCATGGTGGACTTGCCGGTAAACCACCACCACCGCCTATGGGCAAAAGTCTTGGTTTAGCTCAAAAAACATCTATGATGGAGTCTTTTACAAAAGATGCTCTTTATCAAATAGCTTATGCCATAGAACAAGTATCGTCTATTGGTTATCCTGCTTATATATCTGATATAACTTATTTTATAAAAGATGAAAAGGCTGCTCCTGGTAAGGATGAAAAATTGAGTGGCAGTCTTGATATAACGTTTAGATTTGCCTATCCTGCCAAAGGTTCAAAACTTGTTAGTACAAAACCAGTACCGATATACTCTAAAACCGTTCACATAGATTTGGCGCAAGATTTTCCTGTAAAAGTATCTCATATAGACGAAGAAACTTGTGGTATGAAGCTTTTAAAAGATGGATTAAATTTGTACGATGTTGATAATTTAGAGTTTAAAGGAGATATCAAAAATTATAAAGATTTTTATGATTTTATACAAACTATGTTTTACTGCAAAGGCTATATAGAGTCTTTAAAACTTACTAATCCAAATGATATATTGTCCAAAAATACCAACAACGCCAAGAATCCTAATATGGTAAAGAAAAACATTGATATAAATGCAAATATAGATTTGTACCTTATCAAAAACAATTCTCTACCATAAGGAAAATAATATGCTTAGTAAAATTAAATCAAGACTTAGAAAAAAGGAAATAGAAAAAATTATATACGATGCAGAAGTCCAATCCGGATATGCCAACATATCTGTTGAAGAAATATATGAAAGGGTAAACAAGTATCTAAACTGGCCAGAGCTAGAAGATATAATAGAAGATATCCGTTCTGGAATGAAAAAATCCGACATTTATGAACCATACCTTTCTTATGAAGCTATTACAATAATTAGAAACGCCGAAGACAAATCTTTACCGGTTTATAGGATTTTAGAGGAATTGAAAAACATATCTGAGGCTATAGAAAAGGCAAAATCAAAACTTGTGCAAATGATAATAATGCCGATTTTTACGTTTATAGCCACCGTCATCTTGGCAGATTACGTACTTCATAAAATAGCCACCACTCTTTTGGCTACAAAGCTTATAAAAGCTCCGTTTTATCTTCCTTTTCTTATGAAATTTTTTATACCTATAAACTTTTTATTCTTAGGACTTTTTATATTCTTTGTGGTCATAAAACCAGATTATACTCCCATTGTAAAGAATATTTTTAAGGAGCTAGAAGGGGTTAGGATACTTAACACCACTAGACTTTTTTATATGGCAAATATACCAATAGAAGACATCATTCTTTATGTGGAAGAAACTTCGAAAGGCAGTATAAAAAAAGCTTTTTCCTCTGTGGATACCAATTTGGAAGGATTTTTGGAAGCCCTAGGGTCTATCCTTAAGCTTACAGAGATAGCATCTTTAGAAAGTGCCTTTTATACAGGCAAATTTAGAGATACGCTTTTTTCTTTGGCAGAAAGAAAACTAAGAGAGCTTGGTGTGTTTGTAGAAAGTATAGCTGCCACCGCCAATATAGCAGCGCTAGGACTAATAGTCATACCTCTTATACTTCTTATCGTACCTTACTTCCAAATGGCTTTTGAGCTTATAAACAAAGTTTCCTCTTTTCTCATGAACACCGGCGGTTAACTGTCGTAGACTTGTAAACCTTGGCAGACTTGTAAACCGTGGCAGACTTGTAAGTTGTAAAAGATTGTAGTGCATATATTCAGATTTATGATATATTTTATTTATATGGGGTTTTGTAAAAAGCCTAAAAAATTTATAAAGATGAGGACTGTTGTAAATTTGGGAGCGCTCTTATCTGGAATAAGTATGCTGGTTTTTCTAAGCAAAAATGCTTATCCTGTAGTATACGTAGTGCCTCCTGATATAGACATGTATATGCATCAAACAAACGATGTTTACAAAACTCTTATAGAAAATTTATGCGGTGCTGGCAACAACGGTCAAGGTATTATAAAAGATTGTTTTAAATCTCTTACCGCTTATACAAACTCAGCCGCCTCTTATAGCTTTACACCGCTGGCAAATCCAAACATAAACAATCTATCCACTACCATAGGAAATGCCAACATAATATCTTCCACTGTAGCTTTTTCATCTGTCACAAACTCTGCTATGGGTTCTAGTACTTATTGTTTTCCTATAGGAAATTCTTCTACATGTTTTAGCATAGAAGATTACACTACGATGCAATATCAAACCGTATTGCTATCGGCTAGCTATGCTAATGGGCAGCTCGTTAGCGGCTCTTCTGGAACGGTATGGATGCCGTCTTGCACATATCATACTGGTAATAGCGCTCTCTACGCCGAATTTATAGTATTTGCACCTACTTCATGCTCTTACGATTTTTTAAATCCAGGGTCTCAAAACAACGTGGTAGCTAGCAAAGTCGCTTGTCCGTCGGGTGATAGTGCAAGTACTTGTTATACAATAAGCGCATCTTGTTTTTTCGGTTCAAATACAAATTCTAGCACCGTAAGCGGTCTTTACTATACCAATCTACCAGTGCTAAGCTTTTGTCCTACTTGGAGTGAATCTTAATGTGGTTTATAATAGAAATTCTTTTAGCTTTATCTATCTTGTCCACTGTATTATCTGGTATTTATTATCTTATACCTGCTTTTAATAGAAGTACCGATGTAGCAAAATCTCAAATAAAAAGTATAAATCTAAAAAACGCTCTTTTAAACGTATATATGGATATAGCCCAAGCAGAACAAAATTGCGGTGGATATTCAGAATGTCCAGCTACACCCCTACCTTGTAATATTTCTTATACAAACGGTGGATTAAGTTTTAGTTATGTGGTAAGTTCAAATTTAAACATTACAAATGCCGTCCAAAGTGCATTTAACCAAGCTGGGTGTTCTGTAAGTATATACAGCACAACAATATCTATATTCTGCCCAAGTATTACGGCTTCTAATATAGACTTTTGCTCAAATCCAAATTATGAATCTTATACGTTTGTAAACCCCTCACCACCATCAATACCAAGCATCACGTTTTATACAATACTACAACCGGAAAATCCAGCAAGTCCATTATCAGCTCCTTACGTGGTAGATTATACACCTGTATATCAATATTATCAAAACGTATCTTTTTCCAAGTTTGAACAGATAGCATCTTCTATGAAAAATTATGTACTAGAAAGAAGAACATCGGAAATAGCAAACTCTTGTACATGGAACGGTTCTAATTGGACAGGCGGCATGGAATCGAGCTACGATTTTTATGTACCATGGATATTACAAGCATGCTCTAGTTCTCCTAATCTCCTATGCCAAAGTGCTCCAAGCCCAAACGTTTGCTCTAATTCTTGCACAAACATAAGCTTATCCCAAAACTGTAGTATAAATACGCTTCTTCAAAACGTCGGTCTTGTGAGTAGCACATCTCCTAATTTTTACTATGTGGATGGCTTTGGAAACTCCCTTACAATAATACCTTATGCAAATTTACAAGGAACCCTACCCGATATACATCCATCTTTTTCTTATATGAATGAGTGTCAAAGCGGTACAAACTGCCCTCCATTTGCTGGAGTTATAACATTAAGCAACACCAATGTCAGTTGTGTACAAACAGGCGCACCCTATTGTTATCTTCAGTTTACATATCCGTAAAAGAGGTTTTTATGCTTTTTATAACCGTAGCGTTTCTCATAATAGCTATAATAAGTTATATCTTATATATGGTCGCAAGTACGGTGCCACTTTACCATGCTGTAAATGTAGTACCCAAACCAAACATATCCACTTACCATATAATCTCAAATCTACCAAATAAAACGTTGAGCAATACAAGCACTACAAACGCTATCCAAAGTATTGTAAGCTTTTATAAAGATTCTTACGAGCAAGCTTTTATAAATGCCTGCGAAAACACAAGGTGGCTTAGCATAAAAAACAACTGTTCAAACCCAAACGATTTCAATCAAGCTTGGAGTTTTTTGCCGTCTTTAACCGGAAGCACAAATACCATTACGGGTTCAAATATCCTTTTTTCTTGCAACACAAAAAGCGCTTTTGGAGAGTATGTACTTTATAGTTCTATATCAGGCTTGCAATCAAATACATGCGTACAATGTTATTACAACCTCTCTTCCAATACCTCTATCCCATATTCAATGCCGCTTCCTTATAAAATCAATTCTCCTTACGGCACAAACACCACCCACTCTCTAACAAGTATGGGAGACCCTTGCGCCGTTGGTAGTTTTATAAGTTGTACATACGTGTGTGGCTAAATCGTAACAGACTTTTAGATATCTATCAAAGTAGGTTTTAATAAGCAATTGTTTAAATTAAACTTCTTGCAAAGCTACTATGTCATATGTTATACTAAAAGCATGAAAACGTTAGATATAAAGGATATTCCGTCAAAACTTGTGGATATATTTGAAAAGGGTAAAGAGCTTGGTGCCACTGACTTTCAGCTTATAGCAAACTATATACCAAGATATGGAATTGCCAAAAAATATGCTATTATACCAGGCATGCATAGACTAACTATAGACGATGTAATAGAAATTATAGAGCTCACATCCGAAGAGAAAAATTGGAGAGATATAATGGCTGAGTATTCTACGTTTGAATACTCTTTTGCTATAAAAAACTACGGTCTTTACAGGGTATCGGTGGCGGAATCCTTAGAAGGGCTTGGGATGGCTATACGTATACTGTCTTATGAACTTCCTTCTATTGAAATGGTGAGACTTCCAAAAGAAGTTGTTGATTTTATGAAAGATGCAAGAAGCGGTGTGGTAGTGCATACCGGAGGTACAACTTCTGGTAAATCTACGTCTATAGCTGCAGAGATAGGTTTTTTATCAGACCTTCATAACGTTGTTATATTAACCTTTGAAAATCCTGTTGAATATAGATTTTTATATAGGAAAGCGACAGTTAGGCAGTTTAACGTACCTACGCAGGTAAAGAATTTTCAACATGCTCTTAAGATAGCCCTAAGAAGCGACCCTTCTATCATACTGTTTGGTGAGGTGAGATCAGAGGATGAAATAATATCTCTTCTTGATATGGCTGCCCGTGGTCACTTGGTATTTTCCACTCTACATACAAAGAGCGTGAGCGCTACTTTTTCATTGCTAAATCAATTTGGTTCTAAAGAGCTTTTGGGTTTGTTTAGTTCCCAGATAGTAGCTATTATTTCACAGTTTTTATACCGCTCAAAAGCAAGAAAATTTTTACCTATATACGATATATTGGTACCAAACAAATCTATAAGGACTATGATAGCAGATGGAAATTTTAACGATATAGAAAGGGTTAGACAAGAAGGGAAGATTCAAGGAGGATTTTCCATAACTTTTACGCAATGTGCAAAACAATATCTTGTTAACAGAGAAATAGATGAGGAAGAGTTTAACTATATAAGATTGAGAGCTATGGAGTAATATTATGGAAGACAAAATATTTGTAAAAGGAAAGTATACCACTATAGAAATATCAAAAGACGAGCTTTTTAGGCTTTTAAAAGAATTAAAAGAAAGAACCAAAGGAATAGACTTGTTGGAAGCTTTTGAGATTATGCAAGATTTTCCCGATTTAGACAAGTTTAAAGTGTTAAGAGATTTATATGTGCTTGAGCTTAGCGGAGCTTTTAAAGAGCCAATACAAATAGAAGAACTTTATAAAGAAGTTTAAAAGATTTTTTGGAAAAAATGCCATATAAATATGTAAGCTATAGTATGCAATATCCTCGATATAAACGTAGCTATTATAAACCTGTAAAAGGGGAATTTTAATATTCCAGCCATCCAACATATAGCCTTGTAAGGCTCTCCTATTAGTATTGCAAAAATACCATATCTGTTGAAAAGAGCTTCTATTTTTACATAATGCTTTTCGGAGATTATTCTTGAAGCAATTTTATCGCCTGCAAAATATCCTAACCAATAAGATACGAAAGCTCCTAAGACATTTGATAGAACGCCTACAGCACCTATTATCCATGGATTTAGGCCTATTTTGTTGCTTATGAGCATAAAAGGTAAAACAGGTACAGGTTGTATAATGCTTTGAGTAAAGCCTACCAAAAAAACTCCAAAATATCCGTAATGCTTCACTAAACTTATAGCTATGTTTTGTATATCCATATCTTTTTATTATACTTATCCTAAAAGCTTGATACTAAAAATATATTTTAGCATATAAATATTAACTAGTTTAGCATATTGCTATCAACTTTATTATAAAAACTCTTGACAAATTTTCTAAAAGTATTATATTAATTTTTAGAAATCTTTAGAAAGGAGGTAAAGGCCTATGAGAAAGGGTTTGGCAGTTTGGAATCCATTTAGTGAATTGGAAAAAGTTAAGGCAGAGTTTGACAACCTCGTCCAAAACTTGTTGCCTACCGTTTACAGCGGTGGAGAAGTTTCTTTGGCACCAGCGATAGACGTATACGAAACAGACAAAGAAGTGGTAATAAAAGCTGAAATACCTGGTGTCAAAAAAGAGGATTTGGAAGTAAGCGTAAAGGATAACGTACTTTATATCAAGGGCGAAAAGAAAGAAGAAAAAGAAGAAAACACGGAAGCTGTCCACAGGGTGGAACGCATATACGGCAAGTTTGAAAGAATGATATCCTTGCCACCAAACGTAAAAACCCAAGATGCAAAAGCCGAATATAAGGACGGTGTCCTAGAGATAAGATTTCCTAAAAAAGAAGAATCTCAAAGCACAAAGATTAACATAGGGTAAAGCTTAAGTATTAAAGCGAAGGGGCTCAACGCCCCTTTTTTAATTTTTATCCACTTTCCCTCTGGTTTTGGTATATAATATATAGATAGCCGGAGTGGTGAAATTGGCAGACACGCTATCTTGAGGGGGTAGTCCTCGCAAGAGGGTGCGGGTTCGAGTCCCGCCTCCGGCATTTGACTGTATTATTTGTTAAAGAGGTGATGGTGATGAATTTTTCTAAAGACGATATTTTAAAAGCCTTTTACGAAAGACACGCCTGTAAGCTTTTTGATGATAAAAAGAAAATTCCTAAGGAAGATTTTGATTTCTTGCTAGAAATAGGTAGATTATCACCATCTTCTTTTGGAATGGAGCATTGGAAGTTTCTAGTAATAACATCACAAGACTTAAAGGAAAAGCTAAGACCAGTGTGCTGGAATCAACCTCAAATAACGACTTGCAGTCATCTTGTTGCTTATCTTGCCAAAAAATCTTTTTTAAAAAATCCAGACTATTATAGACCTATGTACGAAAGAAAAAGCGATATATTTCCAGATGTGGAATTAAGAGAGAAAGCCATAAAGCGTTATGAAAACTTTGTAAATCAACTCGATGATAGAGGCCTAGCTTGTTGGAGTTCCAAGCAATGTTATATAGCTGCTACAAATATGATGACGGTAGCTGCTATGATAGGTATAGACTCATGCCCAATAGAAGGTTTTGAAAAGGATAAAGTGGAAGAAATATTGGGTCTTGACACAAAGGATTATGAAATATCTATGTTTGTAGCTTTTGGTTATAGAGTAAATCCACCATCCAAAAAATATAGGCTTCCCATAGATAAACTGGTAGAATACAGATGATAAATAGATTTCCGGTTTTTCTAATAATGGAACGCCTTGAGCACAACTTAAAAGAGCAACAAAAAGCTATGAGCGTTTTATTCATAAACCAAAATAAGATTACTTACGATTTTCTGAATGCAGTTTACGATCTTTTTATGGATACGCTAGGGCTTTCTTATACGCTTATAGGTATGATGGATGAAAATATAGACAAATACACCAAAGAACACATATTTCTCGTTTCATCTGAAGCACTTTCCATGTTTAGCCTATCAATACCTTATCTAGAAGCTGGTGTTCCATTCTTTATAGAGGACACTTACATAGACAACTTATCTGTACAAGAGTTTATTTTAAGACTAGCAAACTATATAGAAAAATCTATTTTAGAAGAGACTTTTTCAAGGGAATTTATCTTAGACTCCCTCGATAAGCTGCTTAGACATCTCACATATTTTCAATATGTAAACGATAAGATACCTCGCTATCTTTAGTTTTTTCTATATATTTAAAAGCTTCTTGAATGTTTGTTATCATATCAATCGTGCTAAAAGCCTCAATATGGGACTTTTCTGCGGTTATCTCACCAGCTATACCATGTAAAAATACACCTAGTTTCAAAGCTTTTGATATAGACATTTTTGACAAAAAGGCGCTCAGTATACCGCTTAAAACATCTCCAGTACCTCCTTTAGCCATAGCTGGAGTGCCTCTTGCGGATACGTAAACTTTGCTTTCAGTGGCTATAGTAGTTATAGCACCTTTTAACACCAAAGAACAGCCGTATTGCTTATGAAATTCGTAAGATAAATCTATCTGATTTCTTATTATATCTTCTTTGGCTATACCGCTTAGTCTTGAGAATTCACCTATATGAGGTGTAATAACAATGTTTTCATTTTTTAAAAGCTCTAAAGCTTTGTACTTGGAAATAATGTTTAAAGCATCCGCATCTAAAAGTACAGGTTTGTTAAAACTAGTCAAAATGTGCTCTATTGTGCTAAGCCCTTTTTCATAAACACCGAAACCCATTCCAACGGCTATAACATCAAACTGCCCTAAATCTATATTTTCAATAGATTCTATATAATAATCTTTCGAAGGAAGGGGCATTTTTATTTGTTCTATAAGATAGTTAGAAACGCTTGCCATATGCTCTTTTGGTATGCCTACATAAACAAGCCCAGCCCCCGCCATGGTAGCAGCTTTAGCGCTCATGCTCACCGCCCCTATGTATGGCCCGTTTCCACCTATTAAAAGCACTTTACCTTCGTTGCCTTTATTGGTATCTAACTCCCGTTTTGGTAGCAACGGCTTTACATCTTTTATGCTCAATAAAACCCTTGATGTATTTGGCACGCAGACGTTGGGTATGGAAATATCCTTCACATATATATCACCTGCATACTTTGAGTAAGGGTAAAGAATATGGTAAGTTTTTGGATAAGCAAATGTTATTGTGTAATTGGCTTTTACAAACTTATCAGAAGGTATACCAGACGGAATGTCTACAGATACTACAACAGAAGAGGAGTTGTTTATAAAATCTACATAAGGCACAAACTCTTCTTTTAAAGGCGGTCTAAAACCTGTACCAAACAAACCATCTACTATAACATCGTATTTTTCTTTAGGAAAGCCATCAAGAGCTTTTATATTTAAATTTTCTAAAATAGCTTGTTGAATCTTAAACTCTTCTGTGGTTCTTGAGCTTTTAGCAACAACAAAATCACATTTAACGCCCCTTTGAGAAAGCCACCTTAAACACGCCAAAGCATCGGCCCCATTGTTTCCCGTGCTTACTACCGCTAAAACACTTTGTGGTTTTAAACTAAAGACAAAATCTGCCACAGCCTTTGCAGCGTTTTCCATTAAGACTAAAGAAGGTATACCAATTTTCTCTATGGTGCATTTATCCGCAAACGTCATTTCTTCCGGTGTAAGTATGTATATCATTTATCGTCTAAAACGGATATACAAGGTAGTTCTTTTCCTTCTAAAAGCTCTAAAAACGCACCACCACCAGTGGATACAAAATCTATAGCATTTATAACTCCAGCTCTTATGATGGCGTGGTCTGTATCTCCGCCACCAGCTATAGAAAGAGCTTGAGAATGAGCTATAGCTCTCGCCACCTCTAAAGTACCGTCTTTAAACCTTTCATATTCAAAAGCTCCCATGGGTCCGTTCCATACTATTGTTTGGGCTGTACCGATAAGCTCTTTCGCTAAACTTATAGAAACCGGCCCTATATCAAGCCCCATATAGTCTTGAGGTATTTCTTGCCAAAGCACGGTCTTTATAGGTGTATGATCAGATAACTCTTTACCCACTATAAAATCTACAGGAAGATAAAACTTAACACCGAGCTTCTTGGATATATCTATAATGTCTTTTGCAACATCTATAAGGTCATTTTCTACAAGAGACTTACCGGTATCGTATCCCATAGCTTTTATAAATGTAAAAGCCATAGCCCCGCCTATAAACATCTTATCTACTCTTTTTAATAAATTTTTTATGACGTTTAACTTTGACGATACTTTAGCACCGCCTAAAAATGCCACCACGGGCCTTTGGGGATTTATCATTGCTTTTTCAAAATAAAGAAGTTCTTTTTCCAGCAAAAAGCCCATACAAGCTGGTTTTAATATCTGTGGCACGCAATAAACAGAGGCATGTTTTCTATGGCAAGTGCCAAAGGCGTCCGATACGTAAACCTCGCCTAATGAAGCGAGTTTTTTTGAAAACTCTTCATCGCATTCTTCCTCTTCTTTATGGAATCTTAAATTTTCAAGCATTATAACGTCTTCTGGTTTTGCGCTTTTAACAATGTTCTCTACATCTTTACCTACGCAATCTGGAGCCATCACTACGTCTTTGTGTATATACCTTGAAAGACGCTTTGCTACAGGTTTTAACGAGTATTTCTCATCAAAACCTTTTGGCCTTCCAAGATGAGACATGAGTATAACTATGGCTTGAGCATCAAGCAAATATTCTATGGTAGGGATTGCAGCCCTTATCCTGGCGTCATCTTCTATATTACCCTGATTATCTATTGGTACGTTGAAATCAACCCTTACCAAGACTCTTTTTCCTTTCAGATCAACATCCCTGATAGTTTTTTTGCTTGGCATAACAACCTCCTAGGATTTTATATAATCATTATAACTAAAATTTATAGACAAAAGCCTCAAAACTGAATATAATATTGTCATGATTGCTTACGTATTTCCAGGTCAAGGTTCTCAATACATTGGAATGGGGTATGACTTTTACAAAGAGTTTTCCGAAGCTTCAAACGTATTTCATAGCGTAGAAGAAGCTCTTAGAAAGAATATAACAGATATAGTTTTTAGAGGGACAGAAGAAGAGCTTTCTAAAACTATAAATACACAACCTTCTTTGCTTGCTTGCAGCTATGCTATATATGTCTCTTTGAAAAAAATGGGTCTCAAAGATCCGGATTTTGTGGCAGGCCACAGTTTAGGAGAATATACAGCTCTGTTGGTTGCAAAGGGTATAGATCTTTACGAAGCTGCAAAGCTTACTTATTTAAGGGGAAAATACATGCAAGAGGCTGTGCCAGAAGGAAAGGGGGCTATGGCAGCCATATTGAAGCTTCCTCCAGAAAAAGTAGAAGAAGCTTGTAAAGAGGCTAAAGATGTTGGGGTGGTGGAGCCAGCAAATTACAACTCAAAAGAACAAACTGTAATATCTGGAGAAAAAGAAGCGGTGGAAAAGGCTATAGAAATAGCTAAATCCATGGGCGGTAAAGCCATAATGCTTAAGGTATCTGTGCCTTCTCATTGCTCTTTGATGAAACCTGCAGCCGATGCTTTTAGACTAAAACTTGCGCAAACACCTATCCAGAATATCACTATTCCGCTTGTCTCCAATGTTGATGCAAAAGCTCATACTATGGCACACGAGATTAGAGATAATCTTCACAAACAAATTTATTCATCTGTAAAATGGTATCAATCGGTAGAATATATGATATCTCAAGGCGTAGATACTTTTGTAGAGATAGGACCCAAAAACGTATTATCAAAACTTATATCTCAAATAGATAGTCGGGTCAGAGTTTTCAACGTAGATAAATTGCAAGATGCTGAAAATGTATTAAAGGCTCTATGATAGTGAGTGTTAAAAGGTACGATACATTTCAGTCTTATGAGTTAGATGTGTCAAGAGATATAACTGTTTTAGAGCTTTTGCATAAAATAAAAGAGATAGATCCTAGCCTTAGCTATAGGCATATGTGTAGGGCTGGTATATGCGGTACCTGCGCTTTAAAAGTGAACGGTAAAAATGTTTTGGCTTGTAAAACTAGGTTAAATAAGTTTGAGGACGAAACCATAGTGCTTGAGCCTTTGGATAACGCCGTTGTGATAAAGGATCTAGTAGTAGAACACCAACGTTGGTTTGATATGTATAAAAATATTAAAGTTGATTTTAAAAATTCAGATTACCAGTATTTTGATTTTAAAAGCATAGAAAATTCTAAGAACTGTATAGCTTGTTTTATATGCAACAGCGTATGCCCTGTTATGCCCATAGACAAAAAATTTGGTGGGCCCTTTGTGTTTGCAAGGATTTACGGTTTTCTTGAAGATAATAGGAATGCAAATAAAGATTATGGGAAGCTTATAGATGGAGCTATAAACCATTGCACTCATTGTAAAAACTGCAACTACGCTTGCCCTTTGTTTGTTATGCCAGAAACACTTATAAAAAAGTTAGAAGATGTGCTAATATCCAAGGGGCTCATACAAGCTCCTCAAAATGACTTGTTTTTTGGATTTTAAAATGGAGGTTAAGTATGTTTAAAGACATGGTAGAAGTTACGGATAAGGACATATACCAAAAGGTTATGGCTTCTGATACTCCAGCTATACTCATAGTAACATCTCCTGATAACCCTAGGAATCAGGAGTTCTACGAAGCCATTGCAAAATATATAAAACTTTATGGAGATAAGATAGGATTTTACTATCTTGATACTACGAAAAATGATTCTCAACAAGATTTTGGTCTTTGGGCAGAGCCTTCTATATTATGTTTTGCAGAAACTATGGAGATGGACAGATTTGAAAACCCACCAACCGATGAACAATTACAAACCTCTATAAACAGGATGCTGAGGATAAAATAATGAAACTCCTTTGGGCACCTTGGAGAGGTTCTTACGTAGAAAATTTGGGTAAAGAGTGCAGTTGCTTTTTGTGTGATGCTGGTAATTCTGAACCATCGATAGAGAATCTTGTTTTGGTTAAAAGCAAAAAAACGTTTGTAATAATGAACAAGTACCCTTACAATTCTGGACATCTTATGGTAGCACCTTTCCTTCATACAAACAACTTAGAAGACCTTGACGAAGAAACTGTGCAAGACATATTTTATATGACAAAAGTTTCTATAAAAGCCTTAACAGAGCTGCTGAAACCTAACGGTTTTAATATAGGGTATAATTTAGGAAGAAGCGCCGGGGCTGGTTTAGAAACCCATATACATCAGCACATAGTGCCTCGCTGGAACGGAGACACCAACTTTATGCCTACGATATTTGGGACAAAGGTGCTATCCCAAAGCTTAGAAGATCTATACGTTAGACTTTCACCAATTTTTCACAAATTACTTGACAAAAGCACGGTGAGCTAATATAATGTTTAAACCAAAATTTTATGTAAGGAGGTTATTGGCTTGGCTACAGTAATAGTTGGAGATTCTGAATCTTTTGAAAAGGCTATGAAAAGATTCAAAAAGGTTGTGGAAAGAGAAGGTATTTTGACCGAATTAAAAAGGCGCGAATTTTATGAAAAACCAAGTCAGAAGAAGAAGCGCAAGGAACGTGCTGCTAGGAAAAGGCTTTTAAAAGCAATGAAGAAAAAGAAGGTGGCGCTCTAATGGACTTCATAGTAGTTTCTGAAATGACTTTTGATAAGGTTTCTTTGCAAGAAGCTGAGATTGTTGAAAGAAAAGGCATAGGTCATCCAGATACAATATGCGATTCTTTAGCTGAAGAGCTTTCCGTTGAGCTTTCAAAACTATATATAAAAGAGTTAGGTGCTATAATGCACCACAATGTAGACAAGGCTCTTTTAGTGGGGGGTAGAGCCCATTCCAAGTTTGGTGGTGGCGAAGTTATATCTCCCATAGAGATATTCTTAGTAGGAAGAGCCCTAAGAGAAATAGATGGAAAAGAGTTTCCAGTTGATGAGTTAGCAATAGATGTTGCTCACAACTGGCTTAAAAAACATATAAGAAATTTAGATTTTAGTAAACATGTTATCCTTCAAACGCGTATAAAACCAGGAAGCAAAGACTTGGTAGAGCTTTTTGATAGATTTCAAAAGAAAGGTGAAGTGCCCTTGGCAAACGATACTTCTTTTGGGGTAGGTTTTGCACCGTTCTCTGAGCTTGAAAATATTGTATTTTACACTGAAAAGCTTTTAAACTCTGAAGAGATTAAGAATATGCATCCAGAGGTGGGAGAAGATATAAAAGTAATGGGTGTTAGAATAAAAAATAACATAAGAATTACTGTTTCAGCAGCTTTCGTAGATAAATACGTGAAAAATATAAACCAATACAAAGAGCAGAAAGAAGCTATAACCAATTTGGTGTTAGAAAATGCCAAAAAATATACCGATAAAAACGTTAACGTATTTGTAAATACTGCAGACGATATTGAAAATGAATCTGTTTATATCACCGTAACTGGCACATCTTCAGAGCAAGGGGACGATGGCCAAGTGGGAAGAGGCAACAGAGCCAACGGTTTAATAACTCCATATAGGCCAATGTCGTTAGAAGCTGCTGCTGGCAAAAATCCAGTCTCTCACATTGGAAAAATATACAACGTAGTAGCTAATATAATAGCTAATAGAGTTGTAAAAGAAGTTGAAGGAATCGAAGAAGCATACTGCTATATGGTATCTCAGATAGGTAAACCTATAAACGAACCTCAAGTTTGCGATGTAAAAGTAAGGAAAAAAGGTAATAGTTTTGATAAAGAAGCCGTTAGAAAGATAGCACAAGAAGAGCTAGAAAAAATGCCTAATACTTGGAAGCTCTTCTTGGAAAAAGAGTTCTCCGTAGCTTAAAAATTTTTTAGGAG
The DNA here is from genome assembly GCF_049967395.1 of Hydrogenobaculum sp. Taxonomy (NCBI): domain Bacteria; kingdom Pseudomonadati; phylum Aquificota; class Aquificia; order Aquificales; family Aquificaceae; genus Hydrogenobaculum; species Hydrogenobaculum sp. The sequence continues at coordinate 34,234 of NZ_JBMFST010000004.1, forward strand.
TAGCTTATGATAGGATTGGTGGCGCTTCTTTTGATATCTTTAACCATAGCGTTTGTAATGACATTTTTAAATGAGATTTTAAATTTCAAAAGGCGCAAAACCAACAGCTACCCATACGAGTGCGGTGTACCACTTTACGATGATTCCGCTAGACCGATTTTAAAGCAAGGTTATTATTTATTTGGGCTTTTGCTGATACTGTTTGATATAGAGGCGGCTTATTTATTTCCATGGGCCGTTGTGTTTAGAAATATAGGTGCATATGGTCTGGTGGAAGCTGTAGTGTTTTTAGGTGTTCTTATTATAGGGTTTTTGTATGCCCTTAAGAAGGGCGCTTTAAAATGGCAGATTTGAAAACTTTTGTTTGTGAGGTGAAACATGGCTTCTAGCATAAATGGCAACGGTTTTATTACCACTACGGTGGATGAGTTGCTCTCATGGGGTAGACGCAACGCCCTATGGCCTGTAACGATAGGTTTGGCTTGCTGTGCTATAGAAATGATGCACGCTGCTGCATCAAGGTTTGATATAGATAGATTGGGAATGATATTTAGAGCATCTCCAAGGCAAGCCGATGTCTTGATAGTAGCGGGCACTGTTGTCAATAAGGTAGCGCCTATGTTAAAACTTATATGGGATCAAATGCCAGAACCAAAATGGTGTATATCTATGGGTGGATGTGCTTCTGCAGGAGGACCATTTCCTACATATTCTACACTTCAAGGCGTTGACCGCATTATACCAGTAGATGTTTACATACCAGGGTGTCCACCTACCCCTCAAGGGCTTATATACGGGCTTTTAGAATTACAAAGAAAAATTAGAGAAAAGAAAGTAACAAGATACGAGAAAGCTTTTGAAGAGTTCAAGAAGGATTTATCACCAGAGCTCTTAAGCGGTATTGGAGTATAACATGCCTTGGGCCTCTTCACAGACCTTAGATAGAATAAAGCACGCTTTTAGAAAAATAACAATAGATACTCAACCAAACTTTGTTTGCTTAAATGTAGAAGATACTCAAGAAATTACAAATATATTAAAACATTTAAAGGATATTGAAGATTTTAGATATTTTATAGATTTTCATGTTATAGATTTTCCTAAGGAAAAAGATAGGTTTTTAGGGCAATATATACTTGTAAATCCCTATACTTTTGAAAGGTTAGCCGTAAAAGTATGGTTTAAATCAAATAAGCTTCCTACCGCAAAAGAGATATTTCCTGGTGCTAAGTGGGCTGAAAGAGAAGCTTATGACATGTTTGGCGTGGAATTTGAAGGCCACGAAGATGTCAAAAGAATGTTTATGTGGGAAGATTACAAATACTTCCCGCTAAGAAAAGATTTTCCACTTGGCGGCATACCAGAGCAGAAGCTTCCTTCTCTAACAGAAGTTTTAGAGGGTAATACATTTCCGCCTTCTCATGATTACGATATAATGCACACTTATGTGCCTACTATGAAAGATATAGAAAAAACAGAGAAATCAAGAATTACAAAGAAAGGTCAGCTGGTGTTAAATTGGGGGCCATTGCACCCTGGGACTCACGGCACCATGTGGTTTTTGTTTGACCTTGAGGGTGAACATATTATACAAACTGACGTTATATTGGGTCAACTTCATAGAGGAATGGAAAAGATAGCAGAAAATCTTCACTACTTTCAATTCTTACCTTACACAGACAGAATGGATTATCTTTCTGCAGTTTGCAACGAGCTCTCTTATGTCCAAGCTGTAGAAAAACTTGCCAATATAGAGGTCCCTTTAAAAGCTAGATACATAAGAACAATGTTTGCTGAGCTTCAGCGTATAAATTCGCACCTTTTATGGCTTGGTACCGGCGCTCTTGATCTTGGTGCTTTGACTGTATTTTTATACGCTTTTAGAGAAAGAGAAAAAATAATGGATATAATAGAGGGCAACGCAGGCTTTAGGTTGACATCGGCATTTTTGAGGATAGGAGGAGTCCACTACGATTTGGCAAAAGGCACCTTAGAGGTGGCAAAGTACTTTGTAAAAGACTTTTACTCAAAGTTAAAAGAGTATCATGGGCTTTTAACAAGAAATAGAATATGGTTAAAGCGTACCAAAGATGTGGGAGTTATAACTCAAGAAGATGTTTATCAGTACGGTCTTACTGGTCCAGTAGCTAGAGGATCTGGTGTAGCTTACGATATTAGAAAGATAGATCCTTACGCTGCTTACGACTTAGTGGATTTTGATATTCCAGTAGGAGATATTGGAGATGTTTACGATAGATATTTAGTAAGAATGGAAGAAATGTATCAAAGCGCCCGCATAGTAGAACAATGTATAGAAGCCTTAGAAAAGATGCCAGAAAACGAACCTTATGTAAATAAGAAGCACCCAGCGGTGATACCTCCCAAAGAATATGTTTTCAACGATTTGGAAGATATGGTAAAATCCTTCAGAATAGTTGTACACGGTGAGAATATTCCAAAAGGAGAAGTTTATTCCTCTGGTGAAAATCCAAGAGGTGAGCTTGGCTTTTATATATATTCAATAGGCAAATCATCTCCTTATAGGCTTAGGATAAGGTCTTGCTCTTTTTACAACTTATCCGTATTTCCAAAAGTTATATATAAACATACAATTTCTGATGCCGTAGCTCTTCTTGGTAGTATAGATCCTGTAGTAGGAGAGACCGACAGATGAACGATATAATATTTACCGCTGTAGTTATAGCCATAAAAATTTTAATAGTTTTAGCCGTTACGCTGGGGCTTGGGGCTTACTTGACATGGTACGAAAGAAAATTTGCCGGCCATTTGCAAGCAAGGAGAGGTCCTACCGTTGTTGGACCGTTTGGCCTTTTGCAACCTTTAGCAGACGGGCTTAAGCTTATGACAAAAGCTCCAATACTTCCAAGAGGAGTAGACACTAAACTATACTATATGGCTATCATGATGGCTCTGGTTCCTGCCATTATGCTATTTGCGGTTGTACCATTTGGTCCTTCTTTTAAAATCATGGGACACGAAATAAAACCAATAGTGGCTAACTTAAACATCGCAATTCTATATGTATTTGCCATGGGTTCTATGGCTGCATACGGTACGCTGTTTGCCGGGTGGGCTTCAAACAGCAAGTACGCTTTCATAGGCTCTTTAAGGAAAGCTGCTCTAATAGTGAGTTATGAGGTGGTGCTTGGTTTTGCAGCTTTAAGCGTAATACTCCTTGCCGGTAGCATGAACGTTTTTGATATAGTGAATGCTCAGATAAAAAGCGGTGTTTGGTACATAGTATATCAACCTATAAGTTTTATATTGTTCTTGTTTTGTCTTCTGGCAGAATCTGGTAGGGTACCTTTTGATATACAAGAAGCCGAAGCTGAACTTGTAACAGGCTACAACGTAGAGTATGGTGGAATGAAGTTTGGTATATTTCCTCTGGCAGAGTGGTATCTTAATGTGTTGGCCCTTTGTGCTATAGCATCTGTTCTTTATTTTGGTGGTTGGGCTGGACCACACATATTTGGCCCTTTTTCTGGCTTTATTTGGTTTTTAGTAAAAACCTTTGGTTTGTTGTTTTTTGTGCTATGGGTACATTGGACGTTGCCTAGATATCAAGCAAAAGATGTGGTGGAATTTGCATGGAAGTACCTTCTACCAATCTCTATAATAAATTTGGTAGGAACCGCATTTTTTATTTATTTCAAAGGATGAGGTTGGCTTTATGATAAAGTTAAAAAAGCTAAGAAGGGATGATAGTTTAGGGCCTTTAGAAAGCGTTTTGTTTTTAGATTTTATAAAAGGTTTAACCATAACGATGAAAAATCTTTTAAGAAAACCTATCACTACTCAATATCCGAAAGAAAAGATAACTCCGCCAAAAAGGTTTAGAGGTAAGCATGGACATTTTGTTTACGATGGGCAAGAACCACCTTCTTTAAAAGCTATAGAAGGATTTATGTCTTTTGAAAAGGGTAAATCAAGATGTGTAGCTTGCTACATGTGTCAAACCGCATGCCCTATGCCTACTCTTTTTAGAATAGAGGCAGTACAAATGCCAGACGGTACAAAGAAAGTGGTAAGGTTTGACATGAACCTTTTAAACTGCCTATTCTGTGGATTATGCGTGGATGCTTGCCCAGTAGAATGTCTTACTATGTCAGATATACATGAGATGGCCGTTTACAGAAGGGCTCAAGCTGTCATTCATATGGATGATATGGAAAAAATAGGAGCTACAAACGCCACCGTAGTTAGAAACTTGCCAGATAGAATATGGCGAGACGATAAAGAGAGAGAAACTCTCTGGGGTAAGGTGAAATGGAACTTTTAGTGTTCGTGGTTATTTCCACTATAGCTGTTGCAAGCGCTTTAGGGGCTATTCTTGTCAAAAGCCCAATACACGTCATGGTATGGTTTCTTGGATTTATTTTATCAGTAGCAGCGTCTTTTTTTGCCCTCAAAGCAGACTTGCTCGCTGGTTTGCAACTTGTAATATACGCAGTGGCTATAGTGGTTTTTTATGTGTTAGTAATTACCACTATACCTTGGGAAAAGGTTAAGATGTTTGAGGGATTTTATAAAAAAGAGTTTGTATTTGCATTGCCAGCTTTCTTATTTACAGTAGGAGCTTCCATTTATCTTGTCATAAACTCAAGACTTTCTAATTTGAGACAGCCTTTACCAAAAGACAACGTAAGCGCTCTTGGAACGGTACTTTTCACAAAGTATATAGCACCTTTTGAGTTGGCATCATTTATTTTGTTAATAGCTATGATAGGTGCTATAATATTTGGCAAGGAGAAAGCCAATGGATAAATACTACTTGCTTCTTGGTATAGTGCTTGTGTTCATTGGTATTTTTGGTATTATAATAAGGAAAAACTTAATCACTATGCTAGTAGCCACTGAAATTATGCTAAACGGCGTAAACATATCTTTAGTATCTGTATCCCATTTTTTGGGAAAGGTGGATGCTCAGGTAATGAGTATAATAGTTTTGACTGTAGCTGCCTCAGAGGTGGCGATAGGCCTTGGTTTGGTGGTATCTATTTTTAGATTAAAAGGTTATGAAGCTTCTGAAGAAATAACGGAGTTGAGGGATTGATGCAATCTCTAATACTTCTTTTCCCACTGCTATCCTTTATAACGATAGGGCTGTTTGGCAGACGTATAGGTGATCTTGCATCAGGCGTAATAAACGCCGGTGCTGGTATATTGAGCTTTATAGTGGCTCTTATCACCATGCTGTCTATGAAAGGACCAAAAGATATAGTATTTTACAAATTCTTACCTTTATCAAACACATCTGTAGACATAGGGATATATATAGATAAACTGTCTATCACCACTACAGTTACCGTTACTTTTGTAGCCAGTGTTATATTTGTATACGCAATAGGCAATATGAGATATCTTTTTGGTAACTGGACATTTAAATTCTTTGCATACTTTAGTTTGTTCTTGTTCTCAATGCTTCTTATACTGCTGGGAGATTCTCTTATACTTATGTTCTTTGGATGGGAAGGCGTTGGTCTTGCATCTTATCTTTTGATAGGGTACTTCCATGAAGAAAAGTTTGCTACAAAGGCAAGTTTAGAAGCCTTTGTGATGAATAGAATAGGAGACTGGTCTTTTATTTTAGGTATCATATATACTTTTTGGTTGTTTGGTACGTTATCCTTGCCAAAACTTTTTGAGAACGCCAACTATGTTCCCGGTATCACTTTAGCTACGCTTCTTCTTTTTGGCGGTGCTGTGGGCAAATCAGGACAAATTCCTCTACATACGTGGCTTCCAAATGCAATGGCTGGTCCAACTCCTGTATCAGCACTTCTACACGCTGCTACAATGGTGGCTGCTGGTGTTTACATGGTGGCAAGACTTTATCCAATATTTTCTTTGTCCCAAACAACGCTAAGCTATATAGCAATAACAGGTGTTGTTACAATGCTTTTTGCCGCTTTGGTGGCTACAGTGCATGACGATATAAAAAAGATAATAGCTTTTTCTACCATGAGTCAATTGGCAATCATGTTTACAGCCCTTGGTATGGGATTTCCAACAGCAGCTATGTTTCATCTTACAACACACGCTTTCTTTAAGGCTCTCTTGTTCTTAGCTGCCGGTGCTGTAATAACAGGGCTTCATCATCACACTCAAAACATATTTGAAATGGGTGGTCTCAAAAAATACATGCCTATTACCTTTTCAGCTTTTATGATAGGTGCGTTGGCACTTTCTGGCTTTCCTCCCTTTGCCGGTTATTTTTCAAAAGATGCTATAGTATCTTCGGTAATGGATAAAAATACGCTTGTAGCCACGTTAATACTTGTAGCTTCTATGCTTACAGCTTATTACATAACCAGAGAAGCTTTTGTGGTGTTCTTAGGAGAAGGGCATTACCATGAAGAACCTCACGAAGTAGAACCTATAATGAGCTTTCCAATGCTCATACTAAGCTTTCTATCCCTTATGGGTGGATTTTTGCTTTGGAACTATTTCTCCTACATGAACAGCTCTATAGAACCACCTTCTTCTTTCATAGTACATTCTATTTACGGTGTTATAGTTGCCATAGTAGGTATATCTCTTTCTTATCTTTTGTATGTCAAAAAAATTGTAGATCCAAATACGCTTTACGAACTATTTAAGCCTATACACACTCTTATGAAATCTCAGTTTTACACAGAATACATCTATCACAACATAATAGCAAAAGGTTATCTTGCCATATCAAGGCTTATATATAAAGCAGTAGATCGTATAATAATAGATGGATTTGTGAACGGGGTGGCAAAAGTATTTATGATTTTAGTAAGATTTGTTTGGGAATTTATAGATATAAGGTTTATAGACATAATATTACATAAAATTGTCATATGGACCTTTTCTTTTGGAAGAAAATTGAAGATTATTCAAAGTGGATATTTAAATCAGTATATATTTGTCATTCTCTTAGGAATTGTGATAATATTAGGACTTATCATAAAAGGCATGAGGTTGTAGATGGAATATATTACCAACGGCTCTGGACTTATAAGTATTTCGATGTTAATCCCTGTTGCAACAACTATTTTAATAGTATTTTTGCCTGAGAAGTTTACAAAACCGATAGCTTTTGTTGGTTCGTTAATTACGTTTCTCATCTCTTTATATACTCTCAAATTTCTCAATTTCTCTAACCTATCAGACATATACCTTTACGAAAATTATCCCATCGTAAAAGAGCTTGGTATTTCTTATGCTGTTGGTGTAGACGGGCTATCAGAGGTATTTTATATATTATCTACGTTCATATCTTTCTTAGCAATAGCTTGGTCGGTAAAGGATATTCAAATTAAAAGCAGGTTAAAAGAATATTATTCTATGTTTTTACTGACCACCACTTTTCTAATAGGGGTTTTTACGGCTTGGGATTTGATATTATTTTATATATTTTATGAGCTTACCTTAGTGCCCATGATATTTGTAATAGGGGTTTGGGGATATAAATTAAGACTCTATTCTGCTTACAAATTTTTTATATATATCTTTATTTCTAGCTTGTTTTTGTTGTTTGGTATAATGATTTTATCCGCTGATAGTTTTAAGCAAACCGGTCATTTCAACGCCTTTTATCCAACACTTTTACATTTGCATCTACCACTCAATGAACAAATCTTTTTATTTTTATTGTTCTTCATAGCTTTTGCGGTTAAAACACCGCTGGTACCATTTCACACATGGCTTCCGGATGCTCACGGCGAAGCTCCTACAGCTGGTTCTGTAGTGCTGGCAGCTATACTCTTAAAGATGGGTTCTTACGCCTTTTTGAGATTTAACATAGGCCTTTTCCCAGAAGCCGCTAAACACCTGTGGCTTGTGATGGTTTTTATAGGTATCCTAACAATAATTTACGCCTCTTGGATGACCATAGCCCAAAACAACATAAAGCGCTTCGTGGCTTATTCTTCTGTTAGTCATATGGGTTTTATAGTGGCAGCTATGTTTATGCTAAACTTTCAGGGTTTTAGAGCCTCTGTATTAGAGATGGTGGCTCATGGATTTTCTAGTGCATCTTTGTTCATGATAGCTGGATTTATATACAACAGGTTACACTCTTTTAACACAAAAACTATAGCTGGTTCCGTAAAATATATGCCTATTTTTTCAATACTTGTAGCCCTTACAGGTTTTTCTGCGATGGGACTACCTGGTGGTTCTTCTTTCTGGGGTAAATTTTTAACCATAGTATCTGCAAAAGAGCACAGCTTGGATTTAGCTTTGATAGTTATAGTTAGTGCATTTTTTAGCGCCATATATATGCTTTACTTTCTTAGAAACTTGTTTTTGGAAGGTAAGACCGAAGGTTCTTTTCTCATATTTACAGATATAAGAGGCATAAAACTAACGGCTATGCTTAGCCTTGTTGTGTTGATGTTTACCATAGGGCTTTTCCCGTTTTTATTTTTTAACATCTTTGATGCTTCTATATTGAATATACTTCATATTGTTGGAATGGTTAAGAGGTAGTCTATGGATATAAGGCTTCTACTGGGTTCTACAAACTTATACGAGTTTAAATACTTACTTCCAGAAATAACGGTGTTTTTTGGTGCATTTGTCTTATTTTTGCTAGATATCGTTATGAAAAACTCGGAAACAAAGAAGAGGGTTTTTCTATGGATATCAATTTTGTTTTTGGCTCTATCGGTGCTTAGTTTTTCATTTAAAAGTGCATTTTTTAAAGATGTTTTCTCTGGTACCTATACTATAGACACGCTTGGTATGTTTTCTAAAATTTTTGAGATAGTTCTCACGCTAATGGTATTGCCATTTTTGCACACTTATATGAATAAAAAGAATACATTTTATTACGAAGTTTATTATATAACCTTTCTAAGTTTGCTAGGTATGATGACGCTTTCTTCTTCTTACAATCTTGTTGTAATATATGTGTCGCTTGAGATGGTGTCTATTAGTTTTTATATAATGACAGCTCTTTTTAGAGGGTCTTTTATATCAAAAGAAGGTGCTTACAAATACCTTGTTATAGGTGGTATAAGTATAATAATAGCTCTTTATGGTGCAGCCTTTATGTATGCAGCTTCTAAATCCTTGGATATAAGAGCCATTATGTCTTCTTACAACGATGCAAACGCAGCTTATCTTATAGTGGGTATGATATTGTTTTTATTAGCTTTTGCTATAAAAATTGGTATAATACCGTTTCATTTTTGGCTTCCGGATGCTTATACTGCAGCTCCTACTCCTATAACCGGCTTTATGGCATCAGCTGGTAAGCTGGCGTTTTTTATACCTTTACTAAGGTTAGTGCCTTACGTAAACCAACATTTATATTCGTCTTGGATGATATCAGTAAGCATATTAGCTGCCGCCACCATGATAGTGGGTAATGCTTTGGCTTTGGTACAAAGCGATTTAAAAAGACTATTGGCTTACTCTTCAATAGCCCATAGCGGATACATACTCTCTGTGTTGTCTTCTAACTCTAGTATGGGTTTAAAAGCTGCGATATATTTTGTGTTTGTTTATAGTGTAATGGGACTTGGTGCTTTCTTGGTATTAAGCGTGTTAGAACAAGCTGAGGAATGGGACAATCAACTTCCTAAAATAGGTGGACTATATAGAAACACTGGATTTTTGAGCATAAGTTTTGCAGTATTCATATTTGCATTGTTAGGAATTCCGCCAACAGTAGGTTTTGTAGGTAAGGCTTTAGTATTTTTGGGGCTTGCTATAAAAAATATATATTGGCTTGGATTTGTTCTAATATTGGCTACGGCTATATCTACCGGTTATTACGTAAGGATCGTGGTACTTATGTTTATGAAAGATGTGGAATTTCGCTTCAAACCACATTATGATATATTAGAAAATGTGTCTATAAGCCTTTTAGTTTTTCTTACTTTTGTGCTTGGGATGTTTCCGTTTGTACTTTGGAATGGTATTAGCAATATTTCGGAATTTTTATTTAAAATAGCTAACTTGAGGTGATTTGTATGGCTTATATAGGTCTTTTATCTTTGTTGGCTGTTATGCTTGGGTTGAGCGTTGTGCTTATATCGTTGAACTGGCTTTTAGGACCTAAGAAAAAAGAGCCTTACAAAACCTATCCTTACGAATGTGGTGTTCCTCTTTACGATGATACCGCTCAGACTACGTTCCATCAAGGGTATTATATATTAGGTCTTCTTCTGCTGTTGTTTGATATAGAAGTAGCCTATTTATTTCCTTGGGCTGTTGTTTATAATTATCTTGGTATATTTGGATTTATAGAAGTGTTTTTGTTTCTTTTGATTTTAACGTTTGGTTTGGTGTATGCCTGGAAAAAAGAAGCGCTTGATTGGCAGTTTGATTTGGAGAGTTTGTGATGCAAGCAAGTGAAAGGACTTTAAACGAAATAAAAGCTAAGCTACCTTATGTAGAAGTTAAAAAGGATAAATTATTATCTGTAGTTTATGTACAAAAAGAATTGCTTATCAATACTTTAAAAGCTATAAAAGAAGACTTTGGCTTTAAGCTTTTCATAGACCATTCTGTAGTGGATACTTTAGAGGCTCAAAATCGTTTTGAGGCTTTTTATATACTGTACAACGTTGATACAAAAGAACGTATAGTAGTAAAGACTAGAACTGAGCATTCGTTGCCAAGCGCAGAAAAGTTATGGTTTGCAGCTAAATGGGCCGAAAGAGAATGCTACGATATGTTTGGTATAAACTATGAGGGTCACGAACATCTAGTTAGGGCTTTCATGTGGGATACTTATAGCTATCATCCGTTGAGAAAAGATTTTCCGTTGCAAGGTTATGAAACAGTAGAACTACCTTCCTTAAATGAAACTGTTTTTGGAGACAACCTTTCTGGTACTATGAACTATAGACGAACACACACGTATGTGCCTACGCTGAAAGATTTGGAATATACAGAAAGAAATAGGATAAAAAAGAAAGCTCAGGTAGTGCTCAACTGGGGTCCGCTTCACCCTGGGACTCACGGCACTATGTGGTTTTTGTTTGACCTTGAAGGAGAGCGTATAGTACAAACCGATGTCATACTTGGGCAACTTCATAGAGGCGTTGAAAAGTTAGCAGAACACGAACCCTACCAACAATTTTTGGTATATACAGACAGAATGGATTATATATCTGCTCTTTGTAGCAATCAGGCTTGGACTGTGGCTGTAGAAAGGCTTCTTGGCATAGAAGATATTGTACCGCTAAAAGCCAAATACATAAGAACCATGATGTCTGAATTACAACGTATAAACTCTCATCTTCTTTGGCTTGGAACTTACGCTCTTGATTTGGGTGCTTTAACTATATTTTTATACGCTTTTAAAGAAAGAGAAAAAATAATGGATATAATAGAAGGCATAACGGGCGCAAGACTCACTATATCTTATACAAGAATAGGTGGAGTGAGAATGGACCTACCGGAAGGGGCTTTAGAAGTTATTGAATCTTTTATAAAGTTTTTCCCTAAAGAGTTAAAAGACTGGGAGAAAATACTTAGTAGAAATAGAATATGGGTTAAAAGAAACAAAGATGTAGGTGTTTTATCTAAAGAAGACATATATTTTTACGGGCTTACAGGTGCTGTTGCAAGAGGTTCTGGTGTATTTTACGATATAAGAAAATTAGAACCCTACGATGCTTACAGCATGGTGGAATTTGATGTACCCTTGGGGGAAAACGGCGATTGTTACGATAGATACCTTGTCCGTATAGAAGAGATGAAACAAAGTATAAGGATAATAGAGCAATGTGTTCAAAAGCTGAAAACTATGTCGCCAAACGAGCCTTTTATGGCAGAATCTCAAGACCCTAAAAAACTAAAACTTACATTGGATGGTATAGGCTTGAAAGTACCAGCTGGGGAGATTTATTCCTCAGGAGAAAACCCGCGAGGTGAGCTTGGGTTTTATATAAATTCAAAAGGCGGTTTAAAGCCTTACAGAGTAAAGATAAGACCGGGTTCTTTTTATAATCTTTGTGTATATCCTCATCTTATGGAAAATAGGTATGTGGCAGATGCTGTTACTATATTGGCAAGCCTTGACCCTGTTGTTGGGGAGGTAGATAGATGAGTATAGTAGCTTTGGGTATCATAATAGCTATCAAAGTAGTAGTTATACTAGCCATAATACTTGGTATAGGTGCTTACCTTACGCTAGTGGAAAGAAAGGTGGCAGCTCACATTCAAAGACGCCCAGGTCCAATGGTGGTGGGTTGGCACGGGCTTTTACAACCTTTGGCAGACGGTATTAAGCTTTTAACAAAGGAAGATATATTGCCGTCTTCTGCAAACCAAGTACTTTACAATCTGGCTATCATTATGGCTTTGGTCCCAGCTTCTTTGGTGTTTGCTGTAGTGCCTTTTGGACCAGAGATACATGTGTTTGGTTACGATGTAAAACCTATACTTACAGATGTAAACATTGGCATAATAATGGCGTTTGCTTTTGGGTCTTTAGCGGTATATGGAGTAGCCCTTTCTGGATGGGCTTCAAATAGTAAATACGCTTTAATAGGTGCTCTTAGAAAAGCTGGTATTATCATATCCTATGAGGTGGTGATTACATTTGCAGCGTTAGGACCCATTATGTTGGCAAAGTCTCTTTCCACATACGATATAGTAATGGCTCAAATCCATCAGAAGGTTTGGTATATTTTCTTACAACCTATATCTTTTGTAGTATTTGTTTTTGCGCTTTTGGCAGAAACCGGAAGAGTGCCTTTTGATATCCAAGAAGCAGAGGCTGAACTCGTAACAGGTTTTACAGTGGAATACGGCGGTATGAAATTTGGATTATTTCCTTTGGTAGAATGGTACGTAGAAGTGCTTTCTCTATCCTCTATATTGACTGTGCTCTACCTTGGTGGTTGGAGTCCTATAAATATACCTTTTGTAGGATTTGTAGACCCTCTTTTCTTTTTGGGACCATGGTCTGGCTTTATTTGGTTTATAATAAAAGTTACCATTTTGTTTTTGCTTGTGCTTTGGCTTCATTGGACGTTGCCAAGGTATAGAATAGACCAAATTACTACGATAGCGTGGAAAGTGATGTTGCCTTTGGCACTTTTTAACATACTTATAACTGCCTTTATAGCACCTTTGTTGAGAGGTTAGGATTATGATAAAGAAAGTTTTTGAAAAACCTTTAAACTTTTTGGAAACTATACTTTTCTTGGATTTTATAAAGGGTATGTCTATCACTATCAAGCAAGCCTTTACAAAGACTATAACTACTCATTATCCTTATGAAAAATTAACACCTCCTAAAAGATTTAGGGGATTTTTTGGCCACAAAACGGTAAACGGCTTGGAACCGCAACCGGCTTTTGACGAATGGGTAGAGAGAATGAAAATAGAGCCCCGTCCAGGTCAGTCAAGGTGTGTTGTATGCTATTTATGTAAAAAAGCTTGTCCAGTACCAGATTTATTTGAGATAGATGGTCAAAAACTTGAAAACGGTAAAAAGGTCGTATCTGTATTCAATATGAACCTTATGCTTTGCACATTTTGTGGTTTGTGTGTAGATGCTTGCCCGGTAGATTGTTTATTCCAAAGCGATATACACGAAACAGCTTCTTTTTCAAGAAAAGATTCTATTTTAAACTTAGAAAAGCTTGAAGCTATAGGTAAATCTTGGCAAGACAGAAGAGAGCATGAGCCAGACCGTATATGGATAGACGATGATGCTAGACAAGCTCTTTGGAGAGAAAACAAATTAAATCTTAAAAAGGTGGACAATGCTTAACCAAATCGCTTTTTATCTATTTGGTAGTATAAGCATAATATGTGGTTTGGGTGTTGTTAGTGCCTCAAATCCAATATACGTAGTTTTATGGCTTTTAGGAGCTTTAATAGCGATAAGTGGAATATTTTTCAGCGCTGGTGCTGAGCTTTTGGGAGCTCTTCAGCTAATGGTTTACGTTGTGGCTATAGCAGTTTTTTATATACTCATCATTACAGCGGTTCCTTGGAGAAAACTACATAAAAACGAACAGCACAATAGATTGATAGGCGTCACCGTACTTCCTTTTATAGCCCTGTTGTATGTAGAAGCTTTCATAGTGGGAATATCTGGTGTTTCTATAACTAAAAATAAAATTATAGAAACTATAACAAAAAACTATGGAAATGCAGAGGTAATTGGTATTAAACTATTTAGCACATATTTTTGGGCTTTTGAGCTCATGTCTGTGCTTTTGCTTATTAGTATGATAGGGGCCATTTTGCTTGGTAGAAAAGAGGAGAAAACGTATGATTGAGACTATTGCTAGCAAATTGTTGGTTCAAAATGTGAGTCAGTATTTTATCTTGTCATTTATACTTCTTGGGATAGGGCTTTTTGGCATGATGGTTAGAAAAAACCTTATTACCATTCTAATGTCTTTAGAGTTAGCGTTAAACTCTGTAAATATAGCCTTTGTTGGTATAGATAGACTAAACCATCTTATAGACGGTGAGATTTTTGCCCTTTTTACAATAGCTTTAGCGGCAGCTGAAGCAGCGGTTGGTCTTGGTATTATACTTTCTTTGTTTAGATTAAGAAAAGCAGAAAACGTAAACGAAATCATAGATTTGAAGGGGTAAAGATGCAATCTCTAATACTTCTTTTCCCACTGCTATCCTTTATAACGATAGGGCTGTTTGGCAGACGTATAGGTGATCTTGCATCAGGCGTAATAAACGCCGGTGCTGGTATATTGAGCTTTATAGTGGCTCTTATCACCATGCTGTCTATGAAAGGACCAAAAGATATAGTATTTTACAAATTCTTACCTTTATCAAACACATCTGTAGACATAGGGATATATATAGATAAACTGTCTATCACCACTACAGTTACCGTTACTTTTGTAGCCAGTGTTATATTTGTATACGCAATAGGCTATATGAGATATCTTTTTGGTAACTGGACATTTAAATTCTTTGCATACTTTAGTTTGTTCTTGTTCTCAATGCTTCTTATACTGCTGGGAGATTCTCTTATACTTATGTTCTTTGGATGGGAAGGCGTTGGTCTTGCATCTTATCTTTTGATAGGGTACTTCCATGAAGAAAAGTTTGCTACAAAGGCAAGTTTAGAAGCCTTTGTGATGAATAGAATAGGAGACTGGTCTTTTATTTTAGGTATCATATATACTTTTTGGTTGTTTGGTACGTTATCCTTGCCAAAACTTTTTGAGAACGCCAACTATGTTCCCGGTATCACTTTAGCTACGCTTCTTCTTTTTGGCGGTGCTGTGGGCAAATCAGGACAAATTCCTCTACATACGTGGCTTCCAAATGCAATGGCTGGTCCAACTCCTGTATCAGCACTTCTACACGCTGCTACAATGGTGGCTGCTGGTGTTTACATGGTGGCAAGACTTTATCCAATATTTTCTTTGTCCCAAACAACGCTAAGCTATATAGCAATAACAGGTGTTGTTACAATGCTTTTTGCCGCTTTGGTGGCTACAGTGCATGACGATATAAAAAAGATAATAGCTTTTTCTACCATGAGTCAATTGGCAATCATGTTTACAGCCCTTGGTATGGGATTTCCAACAGCAGCTATGTTTCATCTTACAACACACGCTTTCTTTAAGGCTCTCTTGTTCTTAGCTGCCGGTGCTGTAATAACAGGGCTTCATCATCACACTCAAAACATATTTGAAATGGGTGGTCTCAAAAAATACATGCCTATTACCTTTTCAGCTTTTATGATAGGTGCGTTGGCACTTTCTGGCTTTCCTCCCTTTGCCGGTTATTTTTCAAAAGATGCTATAGTATCTTCGGTAATGGATAAAAATACGCTTGTAGCCACGTTAATACTTGTAGCTTCTATGCTTACAGCTTATTACATAACCAGAGAAGCTTTTGTGGTGTTCTTAGGAGAAGGGCATTACCATGAAGAACCTCACGAAGTAGAACCTATAATGAGCTTTCCAATGCTCATACTAAGCTTTCTATCCCTTATGGGTGGATTTTTGCTTTGGAACTATTTCTCCTACATGAACAGCTCTATAGAACCACCTTCTTCTTTCATAGCACATTCTATTTACGGTATTATAGTTGCCATAGTAGGTATATCTCTTTCTTATCTTTTGTATGTCAAAAAAATTGTAGATCCAAATACGCTTTACGAACTATTTAAGCCTATACACACTCTTATGAAATCTCAGTTTTACACAGAATACATCTATCACAACATAATAGCAAAAGGTTATCTTGCCATATCAAGGCTTATATATAAAGCAGTAGATCGTATAATAATAGATGGATTTGTGAACGGGGTGGCAAGTACTACGTCAAATTACGGTAAACCTATTAGCAGACTTCAAAATGGCAAGCTAAATTACTACGCTCTTTATATGCTTTACGGTGTTGTTTGTGTATTTTTGCTTTTAATCTTAGTAATCTTTAAAGGGGGTATCCTAAATGGCTAGTATTCTCAATATAGCTATATTTTTACCTTTGGTGGGCGCTTTTATAGTGTCTCTTTTTAGAAATGAGTGGCTTACTAAGGTAGTATCTATAGCGATATCAGGGGTCGTTTTCGCTTTAAGCGTTATACTACTTGTTAACTTTAATCCAAACACTCATCATTTTCTTTATAGGACTACCGTACCATGGATATCATCTCTTGGCATAAATTACGATGTTGGTTTAGATGGGCTTGGTGTATCTTTGTTTACCCTTACTGCTCTTATATTTTTTACAGTTTTTATATGGGCTATAAAAGTAAAGGAAAAACCAAATCTTTTTTACGCATTGTTTCTAATACTTGAAACCACTTGTCTTGGTACCTTCTCTGCTCTTGATCTATTCTTGTTTTACCTTTTCTGGGAAGGAATGCTAGTTCCTATGTACTTCATAATAGGTTTCTGGGGACACGATAGAAAAATATATGCTGCAAATAAATTCTTTATATACACATTTTTTGGTAGTTTATTTTTACTGCTTGGTTTAGCCACAATGATAGTTTATGGCTATTTTATAAGTGGTCATATATCTTTTGAATACGACTTCCATAGGCATATAGCTTATCCTCTTTGGCTTCAAATAATACTTTTTGTGCTTTTCGGTATAGGCTTTGCCGTAAAGGTACCCATGTGGCCTGTACACACGTGGCTTCCAGATGCTCACGTAGAAGCTCCTACTGCTGGTTCAGTGGTTTTGGCGGGAGTTTTGCTAAAAATGGGCACTTTTGGCTTTGTAAGGTACTCTCTTCCTCTTTTCCCACAAGCTTCCAAGATATTTATCCCTATCATGTTTATGCTTAGTGTAATAGCTATTATTTACGCTGCTATGATGGCTATATCTCAAACAAACATAAAGAAGTTGATAGCATATTCTTCAATCAGCCACATGGGAATGGTAACCCTTGGAACATTTGCCCTTTCTGTGAGTGCTATAAATGGAGCTTCTTATATGATGATAGCTCACGGTCTTAGTTCTGCAGCTTTATTTTATGCAGCTGGTTTTATATATGATAGATTCCATTCCTATGAGATGTCGGATTTAGGCGGTATAGCCAAATATCTTCCAAACTTTGCTATTTTATTTATGATAAGCGGTTTGGCATCTATAGGGCTTCCTGGTTTCTCTGGTTTTGTCTCTGAGTTTTTAATATTACTTGGCACTTTCAAATATTTCCCAATGTGGGCTATTGTTGCTGGTGTAGGAATGGTGCTCGGCGCAGCATACTTCTTGTATATGTATAAGAATGTAATGCTTGAATCTGCCTCTTTACCAGAATCTAAAATCCAAAAACTTCAACATACTATGGATTTGGAGCTTCACCACATAATACCTTTTGTGTTAATACTTTTTGGTGCTTTTATAATGGGAATTATGCCATATAACTTTGTTAACATAGTCTCTCAAACATCAAAGCTTATTTTAGGGAGATTTTGATGAAAGCGTTGTATCCTGATATCATCACAACTGTAGGTATAATATTTCTGATAATTGTAGAGTTGTTTTTACCAAGCTTTGACCTTATAGGTTTTCTCGGGTTTTTAATAAGCTTTATAAGTGGCGTGCTAGCTATAAAATACTCGTTGGCAGGATATCGTTTCAACGAGTGGTTGCTTGATATAAATGCTTTTTCTTTGTTTTTAAAAGGTGTAATATACATACTTACATCTTTTGTGATATTTAGTTCTGTAAGCTTTTTTAAAAGCAAAAAGACCTTCTTAGAAAATGTATATACGTTTCTTCTTATCTCTTTAGGCCTTTCAATAATGGTATCTTCTAAAAATCTTGCAGTTATATTGTCTGGCTTGGAACTTGCCTCTATATCCATGTACATATCCGTTGGTATGTTAAGGGACGACTACGTGTCAAAAGAAGCATCTTTTAAATACCTTGTGCTTGGAAGCATGGCTACTGCATTTTTTGGTATTGGGAGCGCATTTTATATAGGGGCTACTTCCCATCTTGGTATTATAAGCGTATCCGTTAACCATAACACCGCTTTTGCCTTAGCATCTTTGTTTTTGTTTATAGCTTTTGCTCTAAAAGTATCAGCTGCACCTTTTCATTTTTGGACACCAGACGCTTACGAAGGGGCTCCCACTTCTACCACAGCCTTCATATCTACGGTTCCAAAAATAGGGTTTTATGCGGTTATATTTTTGTTGGCAAGTTATATATTTCCTATAACCAACAATTTTAGCTATATAGTTGGTATTGTAGGTGTTATATCAATGTTTTGGGGAAACTTGGTAGCTTACGCTCAGAATTCTGCCAAAAGGATGCTGGCTTATTCTTCAATAGGGCATGCTGGTTATTTCCTAATAGGTTTTTCAAGATACAATCCGTTATCGGTAAGCTCCACAATATTTTATGTGATAGTTTACGCTTTTGCTACAGCGGGTGCTTTCTTGGTGCTTTCAATACTAGAAAAAAATCAATCTTGGACCCACGACATGAACAACTATAAAGCACTTTACAAAAAAAGCCCCTTTTTGGCAGCTGCTTTAGCTTTATTTTTGTTTGCTTTAATAGGCATACCGCCTTTTGCTACTTTCGTAGGTAAGTTAGGCATATTTTTGGGTCTTGTAAACTCCAACGCTTGGTTTTTCGCTATTTTGTTTGTTATAGGTAGTGTCATAGCCGCTGGTTATTATTTAAAATTAATTGTTTATATGTTTTTTAAAGAACCTGTTGCGGAGGACAATATGTCGTTGTCGCTTAACTTATTCGATACAATAGGGATTAGCGCTTTTCTTGTAGCTGTTTTTTTCTTCGGAATTTTTCCAAACGTATTGTTTGATATAATATTAAAAGATATGTTTCATGGGTAACATTGTAGTATTGTCTGCACCATCTGGAGCTGGTAAAACCACTATAGCTTACAAGCTTTTAGAAGAACTTAAAACGCTTAAAAGAGTAGTTACCGCAACCACAAGGCCAAAAAGGGCCAACGAAAAAGATGGCCTAGATTATATCTTTTTATCTGAGCAAGAGTTTAAAAGCATGATAGAAAACAACGAATTTGTTGAATATGCAAACGTTTATGGTTATTACTACGGGACTCCTATAAAAAGCGTTAAAACTCTTATAGAGGAAGGTTATGATGCATTACTAGTTATAGATGTGCAAGGTGCTAAAAATATAAAAAAACTGTTTCCCTCTTCTCTTTTGATATTCTTAATGCCGCCTTCTTTGGAAGAGCTTTATGCAAGATTTAAAAATAGAGGCTTTGAAGACCAAAACGCCTTAAATAGAATTGAAGCTGCAAAAAAAGAGATATCCTGTGCAAAGTATTTTGATTTTATTGTAGTAAATAGATATGTGGATGAAACAGTGAATATGATTAAATCTATTATTTATTGTAATAAATCAAGAAGAGAATACTTTTTAGAGCACAAAGACCACGTAGGAAGTGATATAATAAATATTTTAGAAGGAGGTAAGTGTGATGTCTTCGAGACCGAAGATTTATGAAGCTCTTAAGAAGGTTAACAACAAATACGAACTTGTACATGCGGCTGTTAAATATACAGAAAAACTAATGCAAGAGGACGATAGCTCTTTTATAAGAGGAAAAAGAGAGCTTATCAAAAAAACGTTCTTTGCTATAAACAGACTTGCAGATAGCGATATAGAAATAAAAATAACAGAAGAAAACGAAGAAATAAATAAAAATGAAGAAATACATAGCTGACATAATCTATGAGCAATTAGAAAACGGCGCAAAAGTATACATAAGAAAAAGACCAGATGTAGAATCTGTATCCATACAGGTTTGGTTTAGCGTAGGCTCTAGCTATGAAGATTATAAGGAAAAAGGCATGGCTCACTTCCTTGAACATATGCTTTTTAATGGCTCTGAAAGATATGAATACGGTGAATTGGATGTTTTGGTAGAAGGATTGGGAGGTCAAATAAACGCCGCCACCTCAAAAGATTTTACATATTATT
>NZ_JBMFST010000005.1:0-49073 GCF_049967395.1 Hydrogenobaculum sp.
ACCTCCACCACCTCCACCAGTAAGTAAGCCAATAGTAAAGCCACATGGAGTATATGGATACTACAGAGTAAAGCCTTGCGATACCCTTTCTACTATATCTCAAAAGATTTATGGTACTCAAGTATACTGGCCGTCAATCTATGACTTAAACAGAAGAACTATAGGTAGAGATCCATGGATATTGAGAGTGGGTATGAGACTAAGATACTTAGTACACCTCACACCAGCCGAAAGAGCAAAGGCAAGACGTGAGTTTAACTACTGGACGCTAAAATACAAAGATAGAAAACGCAACCCTCTATGTATATTGCATGGTAAACCTGTAGAAGCTGGTGGTCATGCTCACCATGCTAAAAAAGCAGCTAAGACAGCAAAGAAAGCTCACGAAAAAGCTGCTGGTAAGAAAGCTAAGAAGAAATAATTAGTTTGTAATAAGGCTCGGTGACCGGTTTAATACCGGTCTCGGGTTTTTATATGATATATATATCAGATGAAGAAATAGATAAGTTTATAAAAGATGATGTTCCTTATTGGGATATAACTACAGAACTACTAGGTATAAGATCCGGTGCTACGCTTGCAATATCGAATAGAAAAAATGAATGTATACTTTGTGGTACAGAAGAGGCTGTAAGGATAGCCAAGAAATTAGATTTAGATGTAAATTATTTTAAGCTGTCCGGCGCTATTTTAAGACCCGACGAAGCATTTTTTGAAGCATCAGGAGACGCAAAAGATATACATAAAGCTTGGAAAATATGTCTAAATATATTAGAGTATATGTCTGGTATAGCCACGCAAACCTACGAAATGGTAAGAAAAGCAAAAAGCGTAAGAGAAGATATAGAAATAGCCACTACTAGAAAAATGATAGGCTTTAATAAAGGTTTAACTATAAAATCTATTTTAACTGGTGGAGCAATCCCTCATAGGCTTGGGTTATCTGAAAGTATATTGATTTTTGATCAGCATAAAGTATTTTTTAAAACCCATGAAGATTTGTTAAAAACTATTAAAAATCTAAAGCAAAGAGCAAAAGAACATAAGGTATGTGTGGAAGTTTCTTCCTTAGATGAAGCCTTAATCTTTATAGATGCTGTTGATATGATACAGTTTGATAAGCTTGGTGTTGAACTTTTGGAAAAAGCGGTAAAACGTATAAAATCTCTAAAACCAGAAATGGTTGTTTTGGCGGCTGGCGGTATAAATATGTCAAATGTAGAACAATATGCTAGTACTGGTGTAGATATATTGGTCACCTCAAGTTTATACCAAGCACCTATGATGGATTTTAAGGCAGAAATAAAACCTTTATAGATTTTTATCATGTAAAACCGTTATATTTTATCATATATATTGTTATTGACATTTTTTATATATCGTAATATAATAAAATATATTACGATTTAGATATACTAACTTTTCAGATGTATTAGTAGAGAAGGAGTGATTATGGTGAAGTTAGCTTGTGCACCAAATTTAGAAGGTATAATTGATAAGATAACAGATAGGGTAAATATCGTTGTATCTATTACTATAGGTGATAATTGTTTAGTATACAAAAAATCGCTAATCAATTCATATGAAAAGCCTTATGATATTTTCTTGTCGGCAGATGTAGAGTCAGCCAAAGAGCTAGAAGAGCTTGGTATAGGTAGTGAATTAAGAGTATATGCTAGAGGAAGGCTTTGTTTATTTGCTTTTGATAGAAAACCATCTTTAGAAGATATAAAGAAAGTAGATGCTATAGCGATGCCAGACCCGAGCGTTGCCCCTTATGGGAGAGCAGCATACGAGTTTTTGCAAAACACAAATCTATATGATAAGGATAAACTAATATTTGGTAAAAATCCAAAGGAAGTTTTAGAGATACACAAAACTCAAAAATCAAGTATAGCTTTCTTGCCCTTATCTTTTGTGTTAGCAAAGCTAAAATCAGAAAACTATCTTGAATTAGATATCTCTTATTATAAACCTGTAGAGCAAGCCGGAGTGATTATAAATAAAACTGAAGAAGCTATTTTCTTGTTTGATTTTATAACAAATAGTGAAGAAGCAAAAAATATTTTTAAGGAATATGGGTTATGAAATTAAACAAGATTTCCCTAATTTTGGTGCCATTTTTCATATTTGCTTGTTCTCAAAAATCAACCGTATCGCCTTCTACAGGTAACCAATATAATAGCATTAGCAAGACTCCAAGATATGCGGTTTTGTTTCCTATGGCTTTGCCTTTTTGTTTTATGCTAAAAGCTCAAGACGGTATAGTGGGATACCCGGGTATGAATAGAAAAGCTATACCATTTTTTGCTGGTAATCTTATTTTGAAAGAGGACCCAGATTTTATAGATAAAACTATAGACATAGGAAATCCTCATATTACAAATTTAGAAGTTATAAAAAGTTTGAATCCATCTTTAGTAATAACAGCGCCTTTTGGTATTTACAATGAAAAGTTAAACAGCATGGGTATTAAAACGTTTTCCTTTTGTGGGCAATTTTGTGGTGTAAAATCCCTATTAAGTGATGTGAATGAGCTTGGAAAACTTTTAAATCATCAACAAGATGCCAAGGAAATAGAAGATTTTTATAAACAAAGCATCAACTATGTAAAGCTACATCTTCAAAATATAAAGCGAAAGCCAAAAGTTTTATATCTTACACAAGAAGGACCAAGCGGGAAGTCTTTAACTGCTGGTGGCGGGTTTACAAAATTGGATTCACAGCTTATAAGTATGGCAGGTGGTATTGATGTGGCAAAGGATGTAAAGGGTATGTTTGGGCAAATTTCTACAGAAGATATAATAAAATGGAATCCTGATTTTATTTTTGTAGGAGCTGGTGGTGATATAAATTTAATTTATAAAAATAAAGCCCTTTCTCATGTAAAGGCTGTAATAGATAAAAGAGTTTATTTGGTACCATCTTTTTGCTCTGGAGAAAAATCCGTTTATTCAAATTGGTATTCTTCTGAGCAGTTTCCATTAGGACTTCTTTGGACAGCTTACATGTTGCATCCTACCCATTTTAAAAATTTTAAAAGCTATATACAAAAAGAGGAAAAGTATTATCTAAACACATTTTGGAATATAAGCTCGATGAAAGTATGCAATCTAAGTTTTTGATTTAAAGGAGGTAAGCGTGAAAAAGTTATATCTTTTGATGGCTTTGTTTTCTTTGTCTAGTTTTGCGGAAAAAGTTTACGAGCTCCCACCTTTGAAAGTTGGTGCTTCTGGTAATCTTTACGAGGTTAAGAGTCAAAAGCAAAAAATATTAAACTTTTTTGTAAATCAAACAAAACAAACAGATTCAACGTCTCAAAGTTTTGTAATATCAAATAAAAGTTTTAAAGTGATTAGTCCTCTAAATTTTGACGCTTTTGACATGGTTAAGATACTACCTTCTATAAACGTAGCAGGGCCAGATTACATAGGGACGGATGAGGTTGTAAGAATACGAGGGCTCAATGTTACTCATGCTGGTAATGTAGAAATAGAAGATATGCCTATGCCGAATGGCCCAGGAGCTGGTGCTTCTGTATCTATCTTTAATCCGCAAGATATATCCAACATAACCACATATCTTGGCGCTATACCACCAGACCAAGGTTTTAACGTATTTGGGGATTTTCCCGGTATACTAGATTTACATATATTAAAACCAAGAAACACATTTTCCACCAATATAAAAGAGTATTTTGGTACACATGATCTTACAAATACATACTTTAGAGTGGATTCTGGAAATATAGACAATAGATTTAAGTTTTTTATATCTGGATCTTATCTTTATTCACACAAATGGAAAGGACCCGGCGAAATAAGAAGAGATAATCTTACCTTTGATGGAGACTTAAAAATAGGCGATGCTTTAGATATAAACCTTCTAACTGGTTATACAAAAAACAAGCATAACAACTATTTTCAATATACGTTTACTCAACTTCAGCAATATGGTTATGATTACGATTATAATACAAATCCTAAATCCCCTCTTTATTACAACTACAATTTAGAAGATGTCAGATATTATTATATGTTGCCGACTTTTACGATCAAGCCTGATGGTTATCAAAAGCTTATATTTAAACCTTATTGGTGGTCTATAAAAGGTTATAACGAATATGGTATGATGCAAGGGCCTATAAAGAGTCCTCAACCTGTGGTTCAACTTTTTTCTTTGGATAGTAAAAGGTATGGATTTATTACAAAATATGTGTATGACTTTGGTAAAAGCAGAAAACTTATACTTGGTTATTGGTATGATAGGCAACAACAACCTGGTCCTCCTTATTCTATAGCTGTTTTTAGCCCAAGTACTGGAGAGCTTGTTTTTAAAAAGTATGGTATTAAATCTCTTCACAATTATCACACTACCAATGAACCATTTTTGGCTTTTAAATGGAATATAGAAAATACGCGTTTTGAAGCCGGGTTTAAATGGTTAAACTATAAATCTATGGCTATAGTTGGTCAAAATCAAAATGAGCAGGCTTCAAGCGTTGTTTTTAACAAGCCTCTTCCTTATATAGGGGTAAACCATTCTTTTGGTAAAAATCTTAATTTATTTGCAAATTACGGTGAAACATATGCTGGGGCCAACGTTAACCTATGGCCGTTTTACGCCTCAAACGAGCAAGTGTTTACTCAACACAATATAAACCTTCAATATCTTTGGAATAGGTTTTTCAATCTTACTACGGCAGATAACGTGGATTTAGGATTAAAGTATCAAAAAGATAATTTTTATATAAGCCCTACACTTTTTTATAGCTTTTTGCATCACTATGGTGCTTTTGTGCCTCTTAATGCCAATGGAAGCACGATATATCTACCAGCTAACATCTCTAACGCAAAATCTTATGGAGTTGAGCTGATATCCTCTTATGCTTTTACCAATTATTTATCTTTGTTTGCGGGGTATTCTTACAATAGATTTTATTATACTGACAATGTTAGCGTTTCGCTACCAGGTATAGTATCTCAAAATTATAATATCGCTGGAAATCAAGCCCCAGATACCCCTAAGAATATGGCAAAAGTAGGCATGCTATATAAGTATAAAAATCTATCCATAGTTCCAAGCGTTTATTATATAGGTAGAAGATGGGGAGATTCTACGCATACTCAAGAAGTGCCACCATATTTAATAGCAAATCTTACATTGGATTATACAACATCTATACAAAATCATAATATAGATTTTTCGTTGGCACTTTTAAATCTGTTTAATAAACATTATGTATCTACGGTTTGGTCCCCAAATTCAAACCAAGCGACGTTAAGTCAACCCACATATCAAGTAGGCGCACCTTTTAGTGCTATAGCGAGTATAGGTTATGAATTCTGACGTTTAAACGTAAAATGAACAAGAAATTATTTTTCATGGGTTTTTTGTTGACAGCGATTATATTTTTTTCTGTATTTATAGGCCCTGTTAAAATACCTTTTGATTTTTGGTTTTTAAAAAATAAAAGCTATTATGAAACTATAGTGTATGATGTAAGATTGCCACGTATAATATTATCTTGTGTAGTGGGTGGAAGTATGAGCTTGGCTGGAGTTGTTTATCAGAGTGTGTTTAGAAACCCTTTAGCTTCACCAGATATACTAGGCACTGCTTTTGGATGTGCTTTTGGAGCGGCTGTTGGTATTTTGCTTTCTGGCAACCTTATATTAATACAGCTTTTTAGTTTGATATCTGGGATTTTGTCTACCTTTGCAGTATTTTATATAGCTAGAAAAGATGGGCATATAGATATACTTAGCCTAGTAATATCTGGAATTATAGTAGGTTCTTTTTTCTCATCTTTGCTTGGACTGGCAAAATATTTCGCAGATCCAGACAACAAACTTCCGGCTATTACGTTTTGGCTTATGGGCAGTTTTTCAGACGTTGGTTATAAGGATGTAGCAATAGGGCTTGTGTGTCTAATACCAATTTGCGTAATATATTACAAAAGATGGTTTTTAAACGTAGCCAACTTAGAAGACGAAGAGGCTATAGCTATAGGCTTTGATATACATAGATTTAGAATACTCATGATAGGACTATCTACCTTGCTTGTGTCTATAAGTATATCTCTTGTTGGTATAATTGGATGGGTAGGGCTTGTAGTGCCTCATATGGCGAGGCTTGTAGTAGGATACGATAACAAGTATGTTGTTGTTGCTAGTCTAATAATAGGTGCTTTATTTGTACTTTTATGTGATGATATAGCAAGAAGTTTAACTACCGGCGAAATACCTATAGGTATCGTTACATCTTTTATAAGTGCACCGTTGTTTGGCTTTTTGTATAAAATGAATTATGCTAAAAATAAATAACGTATCCTATAGTGTAAAAGGTAAGTCTATTTTAAAAAATATTGATTTAGAGTTTAAAAATGGATTTGTTTATTCAATTGTAGGGCCTAATGGTGCTGGGAAAACCACACTTTTAAAGAGTTTAATAAAATTAATAGAACCAGATTTTGGAGATATTTTTATAGCTAATAAAAGCCTAAAAACTATAAAACAGAGAGAAATAGTAAAATATGTGGCTTTTTTGGGACAGGAGCATTTGTCAAAACAACCTTTAAATGTGTTGGATGTAATAGTTATGGGGATGTTGTCTGATATAACTTCAACCCCATCAACCAAACATTATGAGAAGGCAATAAAAATTATCAAGATGCTTGGCTTAGAATACCTTGCTAATAAGGATTTTGATAAGCTAAGCGGAGGTGAGAAAAAGCTAATACTAATAGCAAGAGCAGTAGCACAGAACCCACCAATTTTAATATTGGATGAGCCTACAAACCACTTGGATTTTAAAAACAAACATCATATTTTAAGATTTATAACAGATTTTACAAAATCAAACAATATGATATGTATAATGACTATACATGAGCTAGAATTTGCATTTTATTATAGCGATTTTATAATTTTGATGAAAGATGGCAAGATAGTGGCTTTTAAAGATAAACGTAGTATTTTTAAAGAATACGATATATCAAATCTTTATGATCTTAACATCACAATTAAAGTAATAGATGATTTTATATGTATAAAGCCAAAATGATTTAGTTTAAGCTTTTGGATATATGTCATATAAAATATCTAAACCACAACAAAGATTGTATAACGATTTTGCAATGTTTATTACATTAAATTAAGAGAATATTCTTCAAATTCTTCTTTTGGTAAAAGTCTTTGGTCTTCCACAGAAAAGACAAAGTCAGATAGTTTGAATATATCACCCAAATCGTGGGCTACAAAAAGTGTGTAACATTTGTAAGTATTTGCAAATTCTATTATTTTATCTTGTATAAAGTGTTTTGTCTTTCTATCCAAAGCTGAAAACGGCTCATCCATCAAAAGCACTTTTGGACGCCTTGCTATAGCTCTTGCTATTGCCACCCTTTGACGTTCACCACCTGATAATTTATTTGGGCGTTTATCTTTTAGATGTTCTATGTTAAAAGCTTTTAAAATCTCTAAAGCTTCTTCTTTTGAAGAGGCGTAAGCTACGTTATCAAGTACGCTCATGTTTGGAAACAATGCAAAGTCTTGAAATACAAAACCCACAGAACGTTTTTGAGGTGGCAAAGATATGTTTTCATCAAGCCAAACTTCATTGTCTACTACAATCTTACCTTTAGCATCCTCTAGGCCAGCTATAGCTCTTAAAGTGGTGGTTTTGCCAATGCCAGAAGGTCCCAATATGCCAAGTATTTGGCTTTTAGAAAGTTTAATATCAAATTTAAAAAATCTAGTCTCGATACTTATTTCCATCATCTTTCTTGAAGCCTCTTTAAAATTTGTAAAAATATAAGGGTGCTCATAGCTATACCAAAAAGTATCAGCGCTGTAATATTTGCATCTTTGTAATTTAGCTCTTGCACATAATCAAATATAGCTATAGAAGCGGTTCTGGTCTTATCTGGAATATCACCGCCTACCATAAGGACAACGCCAAATTCACCTATGGTATGAGAAAATACAAGCACCAAAGCACTTACTATAGAGTATTTGGAGTTTGGTATTATTACTCTTAAAAGCGTATAAAACTTTGATTTTCCAAGAGTGTAAGAAGCTTCTATGATAGACTTTGGTACAGACCTAAAGCCAGATACTACTGGAGAAACAGCGAAAGGCATGCTGTATATGATAGAACCAAAAAGAAGCCCTTTAAAATTAAACACAAGCTTTACACCAAAATGATTTAAAAACTGTCCTATAGGGCTTCCGAGCCCAAATATATATATTATATAAAATCCAAGTACCGTCGGTGGAAGCACCAATGGACTCATGATAAAAGGCTCTACGATATCTGCCCATAAGCTTTTGCTAAAAGCCAAAAAATAGGCTATAAAAATACCCACCACGCCGAGGACTAGCGTAGTGGATATAGCCAACTCAAAGCTTATTAGAAAAACTTTGTAATCCATTTATTTTGGTATACCGTATCCAAAAGATTTCCATATAGCTATTGCTTGAGGGGAATATAAAAAGTTAAAAAATCTCATAGCGGCGTTTTTGTTTTTTGTTGATTTTATTACAGCGGCACCTTGCACAATAGGTTTGTAGCAAGCTTGAGGTATAAGGTATATTTTACCTTTTCCTTTTAGCTGTGGTGTCAAAAGGAGTGAATACGATACAAGCCCTACGTCTGCGTTTTTAGAGGCTACGTATTGGGCAGTTTGTATGATATTTTCACCGAAGACTATTTTGTTTTTGACAGCATGATATATATGATAACAATGAAGCGTTGATATACCAGCAATACCATAGGGAGCTACCCTAGGGTTAGCTATGGCTATTTTTGAAGCTTTTAAAAGGGCTAATTTTGGATTGTTTACGTTTATATTGGGCTCTACGGTAAAAAGAGCTAATTTTCCTATGGCGTATGGTCTAGGCTTATAAGCTAAACCTTGTTTGTAAAGAAGTTCTGGATAGTGAGTGTCTGCGGACATAAACACGTCTATAGGATAACCCGCTCTTATTTGATTGTAGAAGTTACCAGAAGCCCCATATATAAACTTTAATTTATCCTGCGGGTATTGTTTTTCATACAACGCTGTCAAATCTTGCAATACAAACCTAAGATCAGCGGCAGCCGCCACTGTAATTGTAGCACCAAAAACTATTTTGCTTGCTAAAAGCCCAAAAACCACAAACTTTTTCATAGCATTACCTCCACATTAAATTACGTAAATCATTACGTTTGAAGCTTTTATTATGACGTAAACTGAAGATCCCTCTTTTATACCAAGCTCTTTTAACGATTCTGTTGTGATTACAGAACTAATTGTAAGCTCAGCGCCTATATCCACCTTTACCATGCTGTTTACATCAGATTCCACCACTTGTTTGACGGTACCTTTTAAGATGTTTCTAACGCTTAAGGGAAGTTTTTCTACTTCCTCCCCCACCCCCAACATAACATCAGAGGACTTTATAATAGCCACTACATCTTTACCTGGCTTTAAATCCAAGCTATCAACCGCTTCTGTGGTGATTACAGATTTTACCGTAGCACCGTTTCTTATTGAGATTACAACCTCTGAGACCGTTTGACCTCTTTCTACAGAGCTTACTTTCCCGAGCAGCTGATTCCTTGCAGACAATTTCATATCTAACCTCTTTATAAAATATAAACTTTCCAATTCTTCTTC
Organism: Hydrogenobaculum sp.; assembly: GCF_049967395.1. Lineage (NCBI taxonomy): Bacteria > Pseudomonadati > Aquificota > Aquificia > Aquificales > Aquificaceae > Hydrogenobaculum > Hydrogenobaculum sp. Next base: position 9,662 of record NZ_JBMFST010000005.1, read on the forward strand.
TTTTAAAAGCTCCAAAAATTTTTGGTACTCTTCTTGTATGTGTTCATAATGTTTTAAAAGCCTTTTGCCGTATGGTGTAAGCACAGTTTGTCCACCATCTTTTCCGCCGGTTCTTGTATAAACAACAGGTTCTTCTGCTAAGTTGTTTATAGACTGTATATGGTCCCAAGCTGCCTTATAGCTCATCTTCATCTCTTTAGCAGCTTTTGATATAGAACCGTATTTGTCTATAAGCTTTAAAAGCTTATAACGACCTTCTCCAAAAAAGCCTTCACCATCTTTGTTTATAAAGATATCACCCTTAATCTCTATCATAGCAATATTATATTAAAAGACCGTTCTTAAAGCCAACGTATAGTCCCAAAAAGATTTTAAAGAATTGTTGCCATTTGCCGTAGCACCTATAAGGTTGGCGTTTGGGACTAACCTTGTCGCTTCTAATCCAACGTTTGCGTTTAAACCAGATATGTAATAATCAACAGCTGCACTAAAAAGCCCTATCTTTGCATCGGTAAAACCTATGTTATTAGAGTTTACATAATAGTTTTTATCTTCATCTTGCTCGTATCTAAAAGCTATAGCTGGTTTTCCTATACCTACATACCTGTCGTATAAAAGCTGTGTCTGAAGGTAATATCCTTTTACTTCTGGTTGAGCTACCTTAGTACCTGCTTTTGCATAACCTAAATCTTTTTGGTCAAGCCATGCCGCTTGGAAATTTGGCACAAAATCACCAAACTTTTGTTCCCATAGTATATCTAATGTATAAGCTTTTGCTGTGGTGGAAGATGTGGCGCCAGAAACGCTGCCACAACCTACTGGAGTTGGATTCTCATTCAAGGGTGAGCAGTTTATCTTTTGTTGTTGATAGCCAAAACCAAAGGTAAGCGTATTTCTTTTTCCAAGGTAAGTATCTTGATCCACATAACTTGATTCTCCCTTGTATCCAAGCATCGTAGGTGTAAACTCCAATCTAAATCCATACTTTAAATTGCTGTTGCCGTTGTATCCATCTTGATAGTCGTATTTACCGTTGCCTATAAAAGCGTAATACTTTAGCATTGCATTTTTACCTACGCTTCCCCAATACACAACGCCCATATCTCTAAGGGCGCTTAAAAATTGAGAATCTCCTCCTATATTGAAGCTTGCTAAAGGTGTTATAAATGGTTTTTTGTTCTGGCTTGGGTTAAGCTTGTTGGTTATGTCGTTGTTGATTGTCCCTATCTCTGGTATAAAATTTTCCGTAGGTATGTAAAAGCTCCATGTGTATTCAAGCTCGTATCTTGACCACGGGTTTAAAAACAGCCCTGCCATAATATTTGCGCTTTTGTTAAAATGTAGATTTATAAAAGCGTCTCTTACCATCGTGTACGGCACGCCTTGATGAGTCCTAGCTGTACCATCGGCACCAAGGGTATGGTTATCGGCAAAATCCAAATCTGCACCAAATTGTACGATTGGGTTTATCTGACCTGCAAAGTAAAGACGCGTCTGAGCTACCGAGAAGTTCGTGGAGCTATGGTCATTTGTGTAAGTGGCACCATCTTGTTGAGCCCATATTTCCATTTTTAAGCCCACTTGTGCAAACTCATCGTTTGAAGCTTTTAGTAAGATAGCTTTAGCGTTATGGCTTAGAATACATAACCCACTGAAAAGCAAAAGACTACCTACTTTGGATTTCATCGCTTTTCCTCCTAAATATACCTTAAATTACTTTGATCTTCCGTTATATATAATGTAACATAACGCTTAAGAAAACAAAATGAGATATATCATACCTTTGATGTTATTGTTTGGTTTATTGCTTTGCTAGGTCTCCCTCCATCGTTTTTAAAATACGAAACCAGCTTCTAAACCAAGCCTTATTTGTGTATTTTTGGTAGCTGTGCTAGCAGTAGGGGAAGTGTAATAATAAGCTGATGCTACGTTTGTAATATGAACATACGATACTTCTGGTCTTATGAAAAACTGCTTATACTTGTACTCTGGTGTTATGGTGATAGAGTAAGCATGAGCACCTGTTCCAAAACCCATTATATCAGTACCAGAAGTTCCTTCCTCGTCATACTCAGCCCTTGCGTTCAAAGACCATGCATCGTTTATGTTGTAAGTGGCATAGCCGGCTATACCAAAAGCATGATTTGAAGTAGTCTCTCCTTCTGTGCTAGTGGGCACATGTACATACATAGAATCAAAGGCAAATGTAAACTTAGATATCGTATAAGAACCAGTAAGTTCATACTCTTGCTTGTTGGCTGGGGTAGAGGTTGGATTTGGTTTGGTGTTTTTATCTGGATATATGAAGTTGAAGCTTATTGAAGCGTTTTGATTTGGGGCCAAGCTAAAAGAGCCCTCTAAGGCAGGTTTTTTCTCAGAGTAAAAACCATCGTTTAGCTCTAAGTTGCCTGTGAAGATGCCTTTTGTATAGGTAAATCTAATACCCCTACTTACCACAGGCTGCATGCTCCAAAGTATGCTTCTTTGGATGTCTATGTTTTGATAGGTAAAAGCTGATTCATATCCTATCATTGTAGGAAGCTTACCAACTTTTATAGATACATTTGAATTTGGGTCAAACTCTAAGTAAGCTATAGGCAAAGCAGAAAAAAGATCGGTATTATATCCACTTTGGGTGGTTTTGGCTGTGGTCTCACCTACTGTAGGAAAAGCGTAAGCACCGGCTACTATAGTAAACCTTACCACACCGTCTGGTTTTGATATATTTATTAAAGCGTTTGATATATCGTAACGATTCTTTTTATCTCCATTAGTGGAAGATCCTGTGGAGGCTGGAGGTACATTGTTTGAGTAGAGGTAGTATCCGCTCACAGCACCGTCTATATTTAGCTTACCAAAAGCTCCTTCATCTATTTGGAAGGCGTAGGCTCCCCCAAAGGAGAGGGGGAGAGATAGGATGGTCAAAGCCATGAAAAAGCGTTTGCAAGTTTTAAAGTTTTTCATATGATATAAACCTCCTTAAAATGTTAGTTGTAAGCTGTTTCACCGTGAGCTACTGAGTCAAGACCCTCTATTTCGTCTTCTTCTTTTACTCTTATACCCATAAAGATGTCAACTACTTTGAATATTATAAGACTCATTACAAATGAGTATGTCATTGTAGACATAGCTGCTATTAGCTGTATTACCACTTGGTGAGGGTTTCCATACAAAAGACCTTTACCGGCAGGGTTTATAGATGGGTCTGCAAACACACCCGTTAAGATAGCTCCCAAGAAACCAGCAACACCGTGAACACCGAAAGCATCCAAAGAATCGTCGTAGCCAAGTTTTGGTTTTAACCAAGATACTGTAAACACAGGTACCACACCAGCTACTATACCTATCACTATAGAACCTATGACGTTTACATAACCTGACGCGGGAGTGATAGCTACCAAACCTGCTATAGCACCAGAAGCCATGCCCAATGTGGTAGGTTTGCCGTGCAACATCCACTCTGTTATCATCCAAGCTATAGCTGCCATAGCTGTAGCTGTGTTTGTTGCAAGCCATGCGCTTGAGGCTATACCATCAGCTGCTAGTTCTGAACCTGCGTTGAAACCAAACCATCCAAACCAAAGAAGACCAGCTCCAAGGATTGTATAAGCGACGTTGTTCGGTATAAGCTGAGTATTTTTACGTTTGCCAAGCACCAAAGCACCTGCAAGCCCTGCTACACCAGCGTTTATATGAACAACTGTACCACCTGCGAAATCAAGGGCTCCAAGCTGAGACAACCATCCATTTCCCCATACCCAGTGAGCTATAGGAGCGTATATGAGGGTTATCCAAAGAGGCACTATTACAAGCCATGCGCTAAACTTTAGCCTTTCTATTATAGAACCGCTAGCCAAAGCTACTGTGATGGCTGCAAAGGTTAGTTGGAATCCACAGTATATAAACTCAGGCACGGTTGTAGAAGGATGAAGTGAATTTGGCGTTACTCCGTTCATGAAAAGGTATTGTAAGTTACCGATGATGCCGTGCACATCTTTGCCAAAGGCAAGAGAGTAAGCGTAAAGTACCCATATTACGCTCGTTATAGCATAAGCCATAAAACTAAGGGCTATAGTGTTTAAAAGGTCTTTTTTCTTTGCCATCCCACCGTAGAAAAACGCTAAACCAGGCAACGTCATAAGCATAACGAAAGAACTTGCCACCAACATCCATGCCGTATCGCCGTGGTTTAGCTTTGGTGCCGTATCGGCAAAAGCGATTCCTGTAAGAAGCAGAAAACCTATTCCGACTTTTTTCAACATATCTATACCTCCTCTAAAAGTTTTCATATGGCGCTTTCTCCTTTTTCGCCGGTTCTTATTCTTACCGTTTCTTCTAAGTTGTAGATAAAGATCTTTCCATCACCCACTTTGCCAGTTTGGGCAGACTTCAGTATGGTTTCTACCACCTTTTCCACTTCGGAATCTTTGACCACCGTTTCTATCTTAATTTTTGGTAGGAAATCGATAACGTATTCGGTGGCCCTGTAGATTTCCGTTTTGCCTTTTTGCTGGCCAAAGCCTTTCACCTCGGTGATAGTCATACCACCGATGCCTATCTCCACCAGTGCATCCTTGACTTCATCAAGCTTAAAAGGCTTGATGATAGCCTCTATTTTCTTCATAAACTACCTCCTTGAAAGTTTTCTGGAGATATCTTTAGCAAATTTTATGCCATCTACAAGATTATTGATATATATATGATTATGAGAAAACCTATCTTGTGTTTATTGTACATATGTTAACAAAAATGTTAACAATTGTAAGTTATAAATGTTATAAAAGAATGTGTTGAGAAAATTTATATATTCAAGCTTTTATTTTATTTATTAAGCTTTTTAAAAATAAGCTTACTTGTTCTTTGTTGTTTTCTATTGTTATTAGCCTATCGCTGGGAATTTCGTCAGGGGGTTCAAAAGAGGATTTTTGCATGAGGTAAACGTTGAAATCTGCATCAGATATATCTTTCCTTGTTTGAAGCCTTTGCCTTATTATGTTTTCATCGGCTTTTACAAAGATAAAAAAATATTCATTGGGAAAGTTATCTATTACAAGTTTTCTTTGCCATTTTTTAAGGAATGTTGCATCCAGTATGACATCTTTGTGTTCTTTTGCCCTTTTTATAAGCTCTTCGTAAACTTTTTTAGTGGTTTCTTCGTCGTAAAAACTTCCAAACAAAGATTTTCTTATAACATCTGAGCGTAACCAATAAAAGCCCATACCTTCTAAAATTGAAGAAACGTAGGATTTACCGCTTCCAGAAAAGCCTATAGTAGCTATCTTCATTCAAAGATGACGCCGAGGTATGCCACTACCTTGTCAAAATCCTTCGTGACCATACCAGAATTTGTATACTCCACTGCGTAAACTTTTTTCACTTTGTCTTTTAAGGCTTCTATGGCAACTGCTGCTGGTATAAATCCACACATCGTGATGTTGTATTGGATAGCCCTTCTGTAAAGTTCTTTAGAATCAAGCCTTGATATGGCATCGTAAAGAAAGCTGTCCTTTTTTTGAGCTTCTTCTTGGGATATATAGTGAGACATATCAGAGCTAACCAATATGAGCGTATCTTCATCTACAAAAGAGGATAAAAACCTACCAAATTTTACTATCGTTTCATAATCTAAAAAGCCCAATATTATAGGAACTATAGTAAAATCTTTAAAATACACTTGTAAAAAAGGAAGCTGTACTTCCAAAGAATGTTCTTTAGTGTGAGCGTTGTGCTCTATTTCTATACCAAAAGAAGCGATTTTGTCTCTTAACTCTTTATTTATTTTTACCTCTCCAAGGGGTGTTTTCCAAGCATCGGCGCTATCTATAGATATAACAGGCCCTTGCCCTGTGTGGTTTGGCCCCATCATGATGACGTTTTTCTTTGGTTTTAACCTTTTATAAACACTGCAGGCGGTGTGTCCGGAATATATATATCCAGCGTGGGGTACTATAACACCTTTAGCGTCCACATCTTGGATAACCTCGTTTTCACACACCAAGTCTATAGCTTTTAAAAGCGTTTCTTTTTCCCCCGGATAAAAAAGTCCAGCTACAGCTTCCTCTCTAATCATAAAAATATTATATAATAAAATATCTAATTCACTTGGAGGCAAAATATGGATGTTTTAGAAATTATGAAGATAATACCACACAGATATCCGCTTTTGTTGGTGGATAAAATATTGGAAATGGAACTTGGAAAACGTATAGTTGGTTTAAAGAATGTAAGCATGAACGAGCCTTTTTTTCAGGGACATTTTCCCGGATATCCTTTGATGCCAGGTGTTTATATGCTTGAAGCCATGGCTCAAGTAGGTGGAATATTGATGATAAAGAGTCTTGGGCTTGAAATAGGAAAATATGCTGTGGTGTTTGCTGGTATAGACGAGGCTAGGTTTAAAAGGCCGGTGTATCCGGGAGACCAACTTATAATGGAGCTTGAAACCATATCTCTTAAAAAAACCATATCAAAAATGAAAGGAGTGGCCACGGTAAACAACCAAGTGGTGGCAGAGGCGATTTTAATGGCGGCTGCTAGAGAGCTTGAATCCATTAAAAAATGAGAGTTTTGTACACTTTTAATAAACCTTGGTATTACCACATGGCGCTTGATTCTGTTTTATTGTCTTTAAAAGCTCAAAACAAAATACCAAATACGTTGAGATTTTTGAGCTTTCAACCAGAGTGTGTATTGATAGGTTATCATCAAAATCCCTACGACGAAGTAAATTTAGAGCTTTGTGAATCTCTAAATATAGATGTAGGAAGAAGAAGAACGGGTGGCGGAGCTATATATTTTAACCAAGCTCAGATAGGATGGGAGGTGGTGGCTTCTTTAAAGGATTTTGATATAAAAAATTACGAAGAGCTTTCTCAATACATGTGTGAGAAAGTAGCAAAGGCCTTGTCAACGTTTGGTGTAAATGCTAAATATAGGCCAAGAAACGATATCGAGATAAACTCTAAAAAAATATCCGGTACTGGCGGTGTTTTACAAGGTGGGGCTTTTTTATATCAAGGTACCATACTTATAGATTTTGACCCAGACAAAATGGCTTCTTTGCTGAAAATACCTTACGAAAAACTACAAGATAAAAATATATCTTCTGCAAAAGAAAGAGTAACTTCTTTAAAACAAGAGCTTGGTTATAGTCCATCTTTTGAAGATATTGCAAAAGCTATAGAAAAAGAGTTTGAAGATTTTGGTTTAGAGCAAGGAACGTTGACAGAGGAAGAAACGAATTTACTTCTAGAGTTATCAAAAAAATTGAACTCTAAAGATTGGGTATTTGAAAATGAAATTACAGATAAACTTATAAGTACGAAAACAATACGCACCAAAGCTGGGACTTTTAAAATAAATTTCAAGATAGATAAATCAAAAAGGCTTTTAGAATACATAGTTATAAATGGAGATTTTTTTGCTACACCACCAAATGCTGTAAAAGATTTGGAAAGTCACCTTAAATTTTCTTACTTTGACGAAATAAGTCAAAAGGTAAAAACATTTTTTGATAAGACAAACCTAAAAATTTCTTTTATGACAGATGAAGAATTGTCTGATATTATCTTAAAAGCTATAAATGAATAAAACCTTATACGAAAAGTATGCCATCGTGCAAAAACAAGCGGCAAATGACCTTTTAGAAATTATAAAACATTTAAACTACGAAACTGCCCTTGATATAGGGGCTGGTACTGGATTTTTGACTAAACATATGAATAAATGCGTAGCTCTTGATATTGATAAAAGCCTGAAAACTTATCATAAAAACTTTTTAATAGGAAACGCTGAAGAACTCCCTTTTAAGGATAAGAGCTTTGACATCGTTGTTAGCAACTTCGCCTTACATCTTTGTGAACTTGATTTATCCATAAAAGAAATGATTAGAGTGTCAAAAAGGTACGTAGCTTGCTCTTTTCCGGTAAGGGGGAGTTTAGAAAATTGGATATACGATTTTCCAGATGAAAAAAGAGTTTTTGAGCTTTTAAAATCAAAAACCATAAAAGTATTTGAAAAAAAGGTATACCATTTAAACTTTACAAAGCTTGAGCTACTTAAGTTTATTAACAAAACCGGTAAACCAAAGAAAAAGTATAGCAATTATTTCATTGGTAAATCACAGATAAAAGATATATTATTAAAAGTAGAAAATCCTTCTTTTGTTGTGTTATCATTTTTAATAGAGGTGTGAAGACATGAAAAAAATTTTTGCAATATTATCTGTATTTGCCCTTTTGTTTTTCACAAACTCCTGCGTAAAGAAAAGTAGAGTAGAGCAAGCTACTTCGAATCAACAACCATCTAGCCAGTACCAAATCAATTTAAATGTACCAGTTTTGGCTCAGATGCAGAATGAACTTGTGCAAATTGTCAAAAAAGTATCTCCCTCTGTGGTAACGATATTTTCTACTCAAGAAGTAAACGTACCGCTTTTTCCACAAATACCTGGATTTGATCTTCCAACGCCTTCGATACCACAAGAAACAAAGGCTCTCGGGTCTGGTGTTATATTTGAATACAATCCAAAAGACGATACGTTTTTTATACTTACAAACAACCATGTTATAGCCCATAGCAAAAGCGTAGTGGTAAGCTTTGGCAACAACGAACAACATAGAGCTACGATAGTGGGAGCCGATCCAAAAACAGATTTAGCTGTATTGAAAGTTAGCGCAAAAGGAGTGAGTGATCCAAGCTCTAGAGTAGCAACGCTGGGTAATTCAGATACGTTGCAAGTGGGACAAATCGTATTGGCTATAGGTAACCCTTACGGTTTGGATAGGACTGTGACGATGGGTGTTATATCTGCTTTACATAGGAGCATAGGTTTAACTCAATATGAGAATTACATACAAACGGACGCTGCTATAAATCCAGGCAACAGCGGTGGTCCTCTTGTAAATATACAGGGCCAGGTAATAGGAATCAATTCTGCTATGGTAGAAGGTGGTCAAGGGCTTGGCTTTGCCATACCTATAAATTTAGCAAAATGGGTATCTTCTCAAATTATAAAACATGGTTCTGTTACAAGGGGATGGATAGGTGTAATGATACAACAAGTAACACCTAGTCTAGCAAAAGCTTTAAAAGTTCAAAACGGAGCTGTGGTAGTACAAGTTATGCCAAACGGCCCAGCAGATAAAGCCGGTATAAAAGTAGGGGATGTTATAGTGGGTATAGATAACGAAAATATAAGCACTGTGCAACAGCTTCAATTTAAAGTGATGGAGACAAAACCTGGTACTACTCTCACGTTTCACATAGTAAGAAATGGAAAGCCCATGGACTTAAAGGTCACTATAGGGAAAATGCCTACAAATCCAATGTCTGTTAGCGAAACTCAAACTACGACGGACCTTGGTATATCTGTAGCAAACCTAACTCCCCAACAGATGCAAACTTACGGCGGCGGTGTTTATGTGGTAAGCGTAGACCCAAATAGTCCAGCAGCCAGCTCTCTTCAGCCTGGAGACGTTATACTAATGGTAAACAACCATCCTGTAAACTCTGTAAATGATTTCAAATCGCTTGTATCTCAATATGTAAAATCTGGGTATGTGTTGTTTTTGGTGGCAAGGGATGGGCAAAGGTTTTATGTAAGCATACAAACAAGGTGATTTAATATGTATTCTGATAGTGAACAAGATATCATCAACCAATATTTGAAGCGGGTCTCTAGTGTAAAGCTTTTAACGCCTCAAGAAGAAAGGGAGCTTGCCAAAAGAGCGAAAGCTGGTGATAAGGAAGCCTTGAAAGCCTTAGTAGAAGCAAACTTAAGATTTGTAGTAAGTGTAGCAAAGCAGTATATGGGGTATGGCATACCTTTGTCTGAGTTAATAGCGGCTGGCAATCTCGGTCTTTTGGAAGCGGCTACGAGGTTTGATCCAGATAAAAACGTAAAGTTTATATCCTATGCTGTATGGTGGATAAGGCAAGCTATAATGCAAGCTTTATCTCAACAAACCGGAGCTGTAAGGATACCTGTAAAGCACTCTCATCTTATAAGTGCAGTGGGACTTGCTTACAATGAGCTTCTAAAAGAGCTTGAAAGAGAACCTACCTACAAAGAAATAGCAGATTATATAAACAAAAAAAATATTATTAGAGAATTTAAAAAAGAAACAGGTTTTGCTCCTACGGAAGAGGAGTTAGAGCAGTCGATGAATCAAGAGCATAAATATACCGTAACTGAAGAGGATGTAAAAAAATGTTTACAGATATGTAAAACACCTCTTTCTTTGGATACGCCTGTAGGGGATAATCCAGACACTCTTTTCGTTGACCTTCTTAGCATATCTGATACAGACGAGATAGAAGAGGGTGTTATAAAAGATGTCTTGGAAAAGGAATTACACGATATAATCAGCAAACTTCCGGAGAAGGAGAGGAAAGTCTTGGAGCTGAGGTATGGTCTAAATGGCAACGAACCTCTAACGCTGAGAGAGATAGGAGATGCTTTAGGTATTTCAAGGGAAAGGGTAAGGCAGTTAGAAACAAGAGCTATTAAAAAACTAAGAAGCTTTGCTTTAAAAAGACATTTAAAAGATTTCTTAAGTTAGATGGATGGTTTTTATATAGGTTATAAACCAGTTGGTATATCATCTTCAAAGTTTGTACTTGATATAGCTAAAAGCCTAAATACAAAAGCAGGACATACTGGTACTCTTGATTTAGAGGCAGAAGGCATAATGATAGTGGCTCTTGGGCAAGCCACCAAATATACACAGTATTTCAATGCGCTTGAAAAAACTTACGAAGCGAAGGCTATACTTGGTATAAAGACAGATACTCAAGATATTACAGGAAATGTTATACAAAAAATTGAGGATATAAAAGTAAGCTGTGAAGATTTAAAAAATATATTAAATAAGTTTGTAGGAGAAATAACTCAAGTACCACCCATTTACTCTGCTAAGAAAATAAACGGCAAAAAGGCTTATAAGTTAGCAAGAGAAAACAAAATGGAGCACTTTGAACTGAAACCTATAACAGTTAATATATATAGTATTGAGCTTTTAGAATGCAATATACCTTATTTTTCTATAAGGGCAAAAGTATCCACCGGCACTTACGTAAGAACCCTTATTAACGATATAGGAGATGCGTTGAAAATAGGAGCCACTACAGAGCTTATAAAAAGAATAGCCATTGGAAATTTTGACGAAGGTAGCGTAGGTAAAATATACAATATAAAAGATGCCCTTTATTTTTTACCACCTTTAATCTTAAACAATAACTTTATAAAAAGCCTAAAACACGGTAAAATATTAAAATATCATTCTCAAAACGGCATTTACAAACTTTTGTCAGAAGATGACAAGTTTCATGGTATTGTAGAAATAAAAAACGGCTTTTTAAAAGCTTTAAGAATGCAAAGTGATAATGATATGTATCATATTGACAAAATATAAAAATATGCTATTATTAAAGGCAAGAGATTAAGGTATATTTGAATATAACAATTCAAGTATTCCAGCGTCTCAAATTTTAGGAGGTTTTAGTTCCATGGGCATCACAGGCACAGTTAAGTGGTTCAGCAAAGAAAAAGGTTATGGATTCCTTACAAGGGATGATAACCAAGGCGACGTTTTCGTTCACTTCTCAGCAATTGACCCAAACAGACAAGGTTTCAAGACTTTAGTCCAAGGTCAAAGGGTGGAGTTTGAAGTAGACCAAGATTCAAAAGGTCCAAGGGCAAAAAACGTTCGCGTTTTATCTTAAGTGATATAAAATCCTATGCCTTCGCTTTTTTAGCGGGGGCATACGGGTCTTTCAAATTTATATAAAAATAATATCTAATCTAATCAAAATCAATCTGTAAAGTTATATAAAATTAAAACATTATTCAGCTAAATTAAATCAAAACTTTATTAAAATCAAAATATAACCTTTGATATAATATTAGTCTAATCTTAGCTGGAGGTTTTCTATGAAATTGCATGAGCATCAATCTAAGGAATTGCTCAAAAGATACGGCTTGCCTGTTCCTGAAGGTTACGCTGCTTTTAATTTAAACGAAGCGAAAGAAGCAGCTCAAGCTTTAGGTGGCTACCCATTGGTGGTAAAAGCTCAGATTCACTGTGGCGCTAGAGGGAAAGCCGGCGGTGTAAAGATTGTAAAATCAGATGAAGAGTTGGAATCATTTTCTGAATCCATGCTTGGAAAGGTGCTAAAAACTGTCCAATGTCCAAATGGGAAAGTGGTTTCAAGGCTTTTAATAGAAAAAGCAACTCCCATAGAAAAAGAGTTTTACCTTAGTATAACATTGGATAGATCAAATTCAAAAATACTTATAATGGCTTCTAAAGAAGGCGGCATGGAGATAGAGGAATTATCAAAGGAAAAACCAGATGCTATAATAAAAGAGTATGTAGACCCAGCCCTCGGTATAATGCCTTATCAAGCTAGAAAGTTGTCTTTTGAGCTGGGTTTAAATCCATCTTTGTTTGGTAAAATAGTTTCAAAGCTATATCAAGCTTACATGGATTTGGATGCTTCCTTGTTAGAGATAAATCCTTTGGTGCTTACAAAAGACGGTAATATAGTACTTTTAGATGCGAAGGTTGAAATAGATGATAATGCAGCTTTTAGACACAAAGATATAGAAGAGCTTGAAGATATCACTCAGATAGACCCGCTTGAAGTTGAAGCCAAAAAGTACGGCTTAAATTATATAAAACTAGAAGGCAATATAGGATGTATGGTAAATGGTGCTGGGCTTGCAATGACTACCATGGATATTATTAAGTTGGCTGGTGGCTCACCTGCAAACTTCTTAGACGTAGGTGGAGGAGCTTCTGTGGAGCAAATAGCCAACGCATTTAGAATACTTACATCCGATGAAAATGTAAAGGCTGTTTTTATAAATATATTTGGTGGAATATTGAGGTGTGATAGGCTTGCTCAAGGTTTGATAGAAGCTGCTAAAATGGTAAATATAAAGATTCCAGTGGTAGTAAGGCTAGAGGGCACAAACGTAGAAGAAGGAAGAAAGATATTAAAAGAATCTGGCTTAAACTTTGAGAGCGCTATAGATATGTGGGACGGTGCTCAGAAAGCTATAAAACTTGCACAATAAAGGAGGTTTTGTATGTCTATATTGGTAAATAAAAATACAAAAGTGGTAGTACAGGGTATAACCGGTAAAGAAGGCTCTTTTCATGCTATACAATGCAAAAACTACGGTACTCAAGTGGTGGCTGGAGTGACTCCGGGTAAAGAAGGTATAGAAGTAGAAGGTATACCTGTTTTTAACACTGTAGAAAATGCAGTGAAAAACACCGGAGCTAACTGTTCTTTAATATTTGTTCCACCTCCTTTTGCAGCAGACGCTATAGTAGAATCTGCAGACGCTGGTATTGAGCTTATAATATGTATAACAGAAGGTATTCCTGTAAAGGATATGATACCCGTAAAATATTATCTTAAGAAAAATTATCCCAATACAAAACTAATAGGTCCAAATTGTCCTGGAGCTATTACACCAGAAGAGGCAAAGGTAGGAATAATGCCAGGGCATATATTTAAAAAAGGTAACGTAGGCATAGTCTCAAGAAGCGGAACTTTGACTTATGAGGCTGCTTTTCAACTTTCTAACCTTGGAATAGGACAATCTAGTGCTATAGGTATAGGTGGTGATCCAGTCCATGGTTTGTCTCACAAAGACGTGATAGCACTTTTCAACGAAGACGAGGAGACAAAGGCTATACTTATGATAGGTGAGATAGGAGGTACATCGGAAGAAGAAGCTGCAGAATACATAGCTTCAAACGTTAAAAAACCAGTATTTGCTTATATAGCAGGTATCACAGCTCCTCCAGGTAAAAGAATGGGACACGCTGGAGCAATTATAAGCGGTGGTAAGGGAACTGCAGAATCAAAAATGAAAGCTTTGAAAGAGGCCAATGTGACTGTCATAGAAAATCCAGCTTTTATAGGTAAAGTTATAGCTGATGCATTATCATGATTAAAAAGGTAGCAAAAATTAACAGATTGTTATATTATAATAAGATTATTTTTAAGGAGGTATTTTGTTATGGCAAAAATCGTCAAAACCATAGTTGACCCTGATCTATGCACAGCCTGTGAGGTTTGCTATGATAGGGTTCCAGAGATATATAAAAACCGCGGAGACGGTATAGCTGAAGTTGTTAAATCAGATGTACCGCCAGAGCTTCAAGATGCGGTTTTAGAAGTAACGGATGAGTGCCCAAGCGGCGCTATAGCCACAGAAGTAATAGAAGAATGATATCTCGGAAAGGAGATTTTCTATAGAAATATATTTTGTAGGCACGGCCGGTGGCCGTGTTTCTACTTTTAAATATATAAGAAAATCAGGCGGCTTTATTATAAAAGCCGAAAACACAACAGCCCATATAGATCCCGGTCCTGGAGCCTTTTTAAACATTTTATCTCTTGGTTTTAGACCTTGGGATATGGATATATTTATCCTTTCTCATATACATTTAGACCATTCGGCAGACATAAACACGATGGTTGAGTCTGCTAAAGTTGGTACCAAAGAATCTAATAAACAATTAGCTATAGGTGCTCCAGAAGATGCTTTTTATGGAAATACGAAGGTTATATTAGATTTTATACTCAAGAAAACCGATAAACATTTTATCTTCAAAGAATATGCCAGCTATATCTGGAAGGATTTAAAGATTGATATATTAAAAAAACACACTCATCATGGTGCCATAACGTATGGTATTGTTTTTAACAATAAAATAGCATATCATCCATGCGCAAAGTTTGAACCACATATAGTAGAGCATTATCCAAAAAGCGTAGAAGCGCTTATTTTAAATACAACCTTCTATAGACAAAGGCAAAATATAGACCATCTTTGTAAAGACGATGTTATAAATATATTAAATATAGTAAAACCAAAAATGGCTATTATTACGCATTTTGCTTCTGATATGCTTGAAGCTGGGCCAGAGAACGTAGCAAAAGAAATAGAAGATAAAACAAATGTAAAAACCATAGCTGCCTTTGATGGTGCTAAAATAATATTATGAATTTTTTAAAAAAACTTTCAAATCCAAGAGTAGTCACCGTAATAGCTATAGTTTACGGGCTTTTAATAGTAATATTAAAACCATATATAAGCAGTTCTCAGTTTATTTTTGGTGTTATAACGGAGACAATACTTATAGGCTTACTAATATTTATGGATGTGTTTAAGAAATAAAGGGGGCAAGCATGAAGATAATAGCAGTATTGTTGGCAGTTTTATTTGTAAGCTTGGTCTTGTTTTTCCTTACAAGAAAAAGAGAATACCTTTACTACACAAAAAAAGGTAAATTATGGTTAGGTTTCGCTGGAGTTGCAGTTATTACCATGATGGACGAGCTCACCAGCATATTTTACGCACCTGGCGAAGCTTTTAGGTTCATAGGTTATAAGTCTATTACATATCTTTCGCTCACATCGCTTCTGATATTTTTATACTCTCTTACTATGACTGAAATAGCTGAGATACTTGAAAACAACAAGATAAAAGGCGGCGGGGTATATAGCTTTTCCTATTTTGTGTTTGGTGCTACAGCATCTTTTATAGCAGCCGGTTCTATTATAGTAGATTATGTAAATACAGCTGTTATGTCTTCAATAAGCGCTGTAGAAAATTTAAACTTCTTTTTTCATTGGCCACTTGTATTTAAACTAGGTTTAGAGCTTTTGATAATATGGTTGATAGCTGGTTTAAATCTCATAGGAGCAAAAGAAAATGCAAAAGTAACATACGCTTTGTTTGCGATAACAGCCTATGTGCTTACGATTTTGGCTTTTTTGGGTATATCTGAATTAGACCATACTCAAATTAGTAGAGTTGTATCCTCTTATAAAACAACCCTTTCACAAGATTTCTTAACGTTAGATCCTTTAAAAACTATAGAGCTTATATCTATTGGATTTGGATCAACTATTTTGGCTTACTCAGGCATAGAATCTGTGCTTCAAACCCACAAATTGGTGGAAAATTGGAAAACCATATATAAAGCTTATATAATGCTTGGGTTAACAGTAGGGATATTTACACCTTTAATAGGCACATTGGCTTTGGCAAGGGTAGAGAACCCATTGGATCACGTAGATGATCTTATAACTTACTACTCTAAACTTGTAGGCACAAATATAATGGCCATAGCGGTAGTTATTTTAGCGTCTTTAACCCTTGCTTTTGCTGTCAACACTGCCTTGGTAGGCGCTACAGAGCTAATATCCACAATGGCTGACAACCATAAAGCTTATTGGATATCTACCACCAACAGGTTTCACGCTCACTACCGCATAATAATCTTTATGAGCGTATTTTTTTCGTTTATAGTACTCATAACCCAAGGAAACCAAGACATAGTTGCTGATATGTACGCTATAGGGCTTATAGCAACGTTTGTTATAAACACAGGCACTATAATACTTTACAAAATTGTAAGAGGAAATGCGCAAACAAAAGAATATAGAACGGGTATATTTAGAAATTTAATACTATTTATAGTGTTTCTATCAACGTTTATATATATAGTTATTCACAAGCCTTACGGTACTGCAATGTGGACATTTGTAGTACTATTTTTCATCATAGCTGGAAATATTGTGACTCGCATTAAAACTACTGAAGAAGAAGAAAAGATAGCCCAGATAGATAAATACGCCGATGTAATAGATTATATAGGCTCTTTACCGAAAGATAAGCCAATTCATATTTATTTTAGAAGGCCCTCTGAAAATGTTCACGAAATAGGCGAAAATATGATATATATAACATTTTTCTTTCTAAGGCAAAAAAGACCACCTAAGAAGCTTTTTAAAAGCCACTTTATATTGCCAGTAAATGCTTTTTGGGGCATAGGGTACAGCTCTAAGAAACTGTTAGAAGACATAAACAACCAATATCCAGATAAAATTTTCAACATACATTTTGGATGGCCTTTGTCTTCTTGGTTTGAGCGTATATTTACGGGTGTTATGGTATACAACATACTACAAATGCCAAAACAATTTCCAAACTGGAACTTTTTTATAGAATATAGAGCTGGTACTTATAAGCCAAAGAAATGATACATTATCTTTTGGCATTTTTCGCATCTTTATTTGCTGGCGGTATCAATGCTGTAGCAGGTGGCGGTACTTTGATAAGCTTTCCTACACTTATAGAGCTTGGTTTATCTTCAAAGATATCAAACACAACAAACACCGTTGCTTTATGGACAGGTTCATTGCTTGGAGCGATAGGTTATAAAAGCTATTTTAAAGATGCCTTGCCCACTATAAGAAAGCTTTTTGTACCGTCTTTGATAGGTGGTGTATTGGGTGGATTTTTGCTTTTATATACACCACAAAAAACTTTTAACTTCATAGTTCCTTTTCTCATACTCTTTGCAGCGATATTGTTTAGTTTTGGGCCAAAAATATCAAGGTTTACTTCTCGCATAAAAGCTAGATACATATTTTTAATACAGCTTATAACGGCTGTTTACGGTGGATACTTTGGTGCTGGTATGGGTATAGTTATGCTTGGAAGTATTACAGCTATTGGAATTGATGATATACACGTAGCAAATACTGTAAAAAATACTTTGGCTTTTTTGATAAACTTGAGTGCAGCTATACTGTTTTCTCTATACGGCAAAGTAGAATGGCATTATGCAACAATCATGATGTTTGGTTTTGCCGCCGGAGGTATACTATCTTCTTTAATATCTCAAAAAATAGATAGAGTTTATATAAGGATGTTTATAAATATTGTAGGATATACGTTGGCTATATACTACTTTCTAAAAGTGTATATTTTATGAGTATAAAAGCGTTGATGTATCACAGCGTGGGAATACCACCAAAAGAAGCTTTGTTGAAAAGCTTGTATACAAACCCAAGGCTTTTTGAAAATCAAGTTAAAATCTTGAAAGTTTTAGGTTTTAAAAGTGTAACTTCCGATGAAATTGTGGATTTTGTAAAAGGTAAAGATATGAAGAAAAAGGTGTGTATAACTTTTGATGATGCCTATGACGATGTGTTTGATAACGCTATACCAGTACTTAAAAAGTATGGTTTTAAAGCGATTATATTTGTACCGGTAAATCTTGTGGGAGAATACAACAAATGGGATTTTGAAAGATTAAACGTGAAAAAACCAGTAGCTTCTTGGAAACGTATAAAAGAGGCGTTGAAAGAAGGGTTTGAGATAGGCTCTCATGCGTTGACTCATACTCCGTTGACCCATCTTGATGATAAAAGCTTAAAACAAGAAGTAGAGCTATCTAAAAAAATACTAGAAGATAAACTCGGCGTAGAAATTAAATCTTTTTGTTATCCATATGGAGATTATAACGAAAGAGTGATGGATTTTGTAAGAGAGGCTGGATATAAGTTGGCTTTTAGCGTGGATTCTGGGCATATAAAAAAAGGAGATAACCTTTACAATCTAAAAAGAGTTCACATGAGGCATAACACAAACATTTTTAGGCTTTTATTGAAATTATCAGTTTTGTATAGATAAACCCTCCCTCCACTTCTACATCTTTAAACTTTAAGCTAAGCTTCTTATCTTTTCTATCTTTACCGGTATGGTGTTTCTTGCGGTGGCTCCGGTGACAAAATCTGTGAGCACATGTCCTTTTGGGCGTACTGGGTCTTGAATACCAAGCATATTTATATTGACGCCAGTTTGACGTAGCGGCATTGCTGGTAGCTTTTTATTGTTTATATATATAGTATCTGCACCTTCAGCCAACCTTCCAAGTCCATGTTCTATACCTATTGTACCTGGTGTTATACCTTCTTTTACTCTAACTATACCTATTATATATTGTCCAAATGGATTTGAAACTTTTACCAAATCCCCATACTTTATACCAAACTCTTTGGCAGTTTTGGAGTTTATATCTATGTAAGTAGAAAGTTTTATATCTCTTAGCTTATCAGAAGAGGCGTTTGGCGATGATAACACGTTTGATTTATAACCAAAGGCTATGAGAGAATATTGGTTTCTATCTACCTTTGTCCACAAGCTTGAACCATCTGCGCATATTGGTCCTTCTATGTACTTTGGCACTCCATGATAGTATTCTCCGGTGATGGCATCTTTAGTGCTTCCTAGTTCTTCGTTGTATATGTTTAGTATTTTTTTATACTTATGGTTTACGTATATACCATCATACGCTGTTTCGTAAGGGGCGTATCTGCCACCTCTACTCATAATTGTTGCTACTTTACGCCAGTTGTCGCCATTTATGGATTTTAAAAGCGGTACCCAGTTTGTAAGGCCTGCAAGCTCTATATCCTCGTCTGTAGCGTCTGGCACTGGTGTTTCTTGCATGGCTAGATTTTCAAAAGCTCTTAAATAAAAATCGTGAGGCCTATGTAAAGGATATGTTTTGCCGTCTTTTCCTTTTATAGCATTGTCTCCAAAACCTGGTAGGTTTAGAGCTTTGCCAAGTTCTATAAAAAAGCTTTCTGCACAAATAGTTTCGCCGTTTTTAAACTTAGCATTGGGGCTTTCTATAGCAGGATATCTAATAGTAGTTATCTTTGTCAGATAAGCGCCCCAAGGAGCCATAGCACCCCATTCTTCGTATAAAACGGTATCTGGAATTATATAATCTGCGTATGTACTAGTCTCGTTTATAAATGGGTCTATAGCAATGAAAAGAGGTATCTTTTTAGGGTCTTTCAGATATTCTATTACGTTTGAAAAGCCAGATTGAGCGTAAGCTGGATTTGAGTTTACTGTTATGAGAGCCTTTAAAGAATATGGATATCCATGGGCGGAAGACGCTATCCAGTCAGATTCAATAGCATTTGAGAATGGATACCATTTGTCTTTTGCGGGATAAGGATTTAACCCTTGAGCTTTTTTATTTTTATATTCTGTGGTATCTTGATATTTAAAGCCAGCTCTATCTATTCTGACTCCGTGGGTTTTCACCTTTCCATCGTAATCAAGAAGATCATAAACTGGACCTTTGTATGCGTCGTAAGTACCACCTTTTATAGCCATGCCGCCTTTATAGTTCATATTGCCCACCATCGCACCAAGCATTGCCACAGCGTAAGCGGTGTACATGCCTACGGTGTTCATAGCCCCTCCGTGTATATCTGTGGTAGCTTTTCTGCCGTAAGAAGTAAACTCTTGAGCTATTCTTACGATGGTTTCTTTTGGTACACCGCACATTTGAGCATACTCATCTAACGAATATTCAAAAGCTGCCTCTTTTAAAAGCTGAAAAGCGCTTTTTACATGGTAGGTTTTTCCATTTAAACTAACTTGCTGATCTACAAACAAAACACCAGTTCTCACATTTTTGGCGTTTTGCAACGAGTTTGTGGCAGCGTCTATGACGTAAGGGTCACCGTTAGCGTCTCTTAGGATTTTACCGTAGTCTTCTCCTTGGTCTTGTATGACAAGATGTGTGGCATTGGTATAGCTTACTTCGTTGGCAGCTTTCATAGCTTCTTCGCTTGGTATAGATAAATAAGGAGCGTTATAGAGGTTGTTTTCTATAATGTATCTGAAAAGCCCCATAACAAAAGCTAAATCTTGCCCAGGATAAATAGGTACCCATTCGTACTTTGCACCTATAGACATATTATCAGTATTCACCGCAGTAGGCGTAACAACCACTATCTTTTTTAAAGGTCCTTCAGTCCTAGCCCTTGCTAAAAGTTTGCCTTGACGTTTGAATGGGTTTCCAGCTTGGGCTGGTGCTGTACCTATGGATAGTATATACTCTGTATTGTCAAAATCTGGTTTGGCATGGGGAAGCTTCTTGAAATCACCAAAATAAGCAGCTTGACCTATCCTCATTGCAAGACCGCACATTGAAGTATGCCCAGAAAAGTTAACAGTGCCAAAGGCTTTGACAAACCTATGTACTATAAATGTTTTTCTTCCATCGTCGTTGGTACCAAGCACGCCAAGTTGATTTGATTTTGGGCCATACTCTGGATTGTTGGGGTCTATAGGTGTATTTATATCCCTTATGCTTTTAAGACCTTCTACAAATCCTTCTCCAAATAAATTACCGCCGTTTACAATCTCTTGAATAAGCTGCTCTGGCTCTATTTCTACCCATTTATGTGAGCCTCTGGGACCTACTCTCTTTAGAGGTTTTGTGACTCTGTATCTAGTGTAAAGCTTGTCAAATACTACATTTCCTCTAGCGCAAACCGTGGAACGGTTTTTAAGACCAGATTCATCTATACCAGATACCCAAAAGATGCTTTCTTTTACAGGCTTATCGTAAGGAAGCCATGGATCTGAAGAAAGCAAATTGTAAGGATTTCCAAATACCCTTACAACTTTCCCGGTTTTTTTGTCGACCTTAATACGCACTCCACACTGGGTAGTACAGCCTATACACACCGTGTTTGCATAGTAATAATCTTTATTTACAACGTAATTGCCATTTTCGTTGGTAGGGGTTTTGGCTTTTAACAATTCTGGTAAATGTACGTTACCGTATATAGGAAATCTTGGTTTTGGACCTCTTCTTCCAAATGTAAAAAGATATTTAAATGTTTTCAAATATCCTAAAGCCATCGTACCAAGGCCGGCGGCCGATACGCCTAAAAGAAACTTTCTACGAGTAGTGTTCATCCTTTTACCTCCTTACCAAAGCCTTTGTACAAGTCATCTGTGTGGGGTAATAAAGCTATGGTAGCTGCTAAAAGCCCTATAATACCACTCCAGTTGGCTATCAAAGATTGTAAACTGTTGTGTCCAAATATTGGCATTGTATAAGTGAGAAAGCCTCCTATCATCTTTGGGAAGCTTTGCCCACCTATTACAAGGCTGTATTTAAAATACCAAGCTCCAAAGGCTGCTAAAGCACCAGCTATAAACATAAAGAAAGCGGATTTTTTAAATCTACTAAAAGCGAGTATCATAGGCACAAACAAGAATAAACCTAAATCAAATACCAATATACCAATTAGGTCTTCTTTGAAGTAAGCTCTCATATAGTATTTTGTAATGCCACTAAAAGCAAGACTAAAAGAGTACCAGAATAGGTCTAGAATTAATTCACCTACGATAGCCCAAGCCATTATATTAGCTACGGCAGCTATATCGTCTCTATCTATTTCTTTACCCATAAGCTTTTGATATATTGGATAAAAAAACAATACAAACCCAGAACCAGATACTAAAGCAGATGTGAGCATAACAAGCGGTAACGCTGGAAAATGCACTAGCGGGAAAGCCACCAATATTCCTACAATGTAACCTGTATAAAATTCAACACCAATACCAAACAAAAGGCCTATTGCACCAAGATAAAACAATATCTTTCTATCTTTTTTGATGGCTTCTTCTGTTAAATCTAATCTATTTAGCGTTAAAAGCTTAAAAACTAACTTCAACCTATTGTCTTCAACGCTGTGGTATAAATTTACGAAGAACGGTCTATAGTAAGCTATCAAGCTAAGCAAAGAAAGTACCGTGTAAGTAGTTAACAGTATAACACCCCACTTCATGGGAGACGTTGGGAAGTGAGACCATCCGTATAAAAATACGTGGATCATTCTGCCAGGTTGTTTTAAATCATCTACTAAGTTTAAAGGGGCTATTGCTATGAAAGAGAATGCTATTAAAAGACACATGCTCGCTAGCCTTTTAAATTTTTCCATACCAAAAACAGCGTAAAGGCTGTATATAAAGAAAGCCCCCACGCTTATGCCACCTGTCCAAAAATAGTTTGGTATGTTTACACCCCATGGTCTAGAAGGGGTAATGGAAGAGGCAAACACCAAAATTTTGTGGTAAGTATCAAGCATCATGTTTGTAATCCTCCACGTTAACTATATCTTGAAGTGGCTTTAAAATCATCCACTCGGACTCTTCAGATTTTATTTTGTAATATTCTCTTGCTAAGTCATCTAAACTTTCAAAGTTTGTAGGTGGTGTATCTTGAAGTTCTCCATAAAGGTTTATGTAAAATACATTTGGTATAGTGCCCTGTTCTGGTCTTAGTACATTTACTGGATAAGTTCTTATAAGCCTTGAAACTTCGCTGTTTGGATCGTTTAAATCTCCAAATATCCTAGCTCCGCCTACGCATGATTCTACGCAAGCAGGCAACATTCCATTGTCTACTCTATGGGCACAGAAGGTACACTTATCAGCCACATGATACCTGTCGTTCATAAATCTTTTATCGTAAGGGCATGCATTCACACAGTATCCACAACCCCAACATATCGTGTTGTCGACAACTACTATGCCATCTTGTCTTTTGTAGGTGGCACCAGTTGGACAAACGGGAACGCAAGGTGGGTTTTCGCAATGATTACACAGCTGCGGTAAAAAAACCTTCCTTACATTAGGAAATGTACCGACTTCATATTCAGGTACGTATGTTCTATATTGATCTGTGGGCACATCGTTTTCTATAACACAAGCAGATGTGCAAGCTTGACATCCTATGCATTTTCTTAGGTCCATAACCATGGCAAATTTTTTGCCTTTTTGACCTACCCATTGAGGGTTATTTTCTTCTCTTCCTGGTATTGTGAGCATAGGAGGTACTTCCATAGCTTCTGCAGCTTTTTCGGATGCTACAACGCCTATAGCTGCGCCTATGGCTTTAAGGAAACCTCTTCTATCCATATGCTAAACCTCCAAAACAATTAATGCCATTATTAAAAATAATAACATACAGACATAATATTCTTATAACAATTAATTAAGATGGCATAAAATAAGTTTATATATGAGAGATTATTTATATTTTTAGAGTCAGACTTAGATTATTGAAAAAAGTATGAAACTTTGAATTTATATTTAAAATTTTAAAGCTTTTACAAAGTTAGGAAAATATTACTCGCCTGTTTTAAAACCAAGTACAGTATAAAGAGGGCAAAAGCCTATAGCTGCTGTTACTAAAAATACAAGCCCTATTACACCTAACAGGTCAAACAGCATTCCACCATGTTTTATGGCTAACAATATGAATACGATGCCCAATATAACTCTTCCTATTCTGTCCCACATAGCCATATTTTTTTGCATAAAACACCTCCTTTTAAAGAAAATATAAAAAAATATTTGAAAAAGTCAATGATTTTTATATTTCCACAATGACTTTCAATATACGTCTTCTATCGCTATCTATGATTTTAAACTTTAGCTTATCAATGTTTACTACTTCATTTCTTTGCGGTATTCTACCAAGATAGTAAGTAATGTAACCAGATACTGTAGTATAAGGACCCACTGGCAAATCTATACCTAAAACTCTAGAAAATTCGTTTATCTCTAGCCTTCCATCTACAAGCCATTTATCCTTTGCTATTTCTCTTAAAAGCTGGTCTTCTTTTCTAATATCGTCAGATATTTGCCCTACAATTTCTTTTAAAATATCTTCCAATGTGATAATGCCAAGTATCACACCCCTTTCATCCACAACAGCCCCTATATGTTCTTTTTTCCTTTTAAACTCTTGCAAAACATCTTTTAAAAAGGAAAACTCCGAGAAAAGTTGTATAGGCCTTATGGATATGCCTATTGGTGTATTTGGGTCTTTGTCTATTATATCAAAAGCCCTGATATAACCAAGTATATCGTTTACGGTATTTCTAAATACTGGTAATCTTGAATATCCGCTTGACTTCATCTGATAAATAGCTTGTTCTACGAGTGCTCCTTCTTCTATCATGGCTACTTCATAGATAGGTCTTACTATTTCACCGGCTCTTCTTTCCTTAAAGGATACTATGTTTGATAAAATTAGGGATTCAAATTTATCTACGTCAAGCTCTTTTGAGATAATTTTTAAAATTGTACTTCTACTGACATGAGCGTGCGGTTTTGACATGTATTTGAAAAATATATGTTTTATAGCTTTTGATAAAAAAGAAGAAAAGCCAAACAAGAATCTTAGCTTGTACAAAATAAATATAACAGGTAAAATGACTTTATCGGCATACTTTTGGAATATTATTTTGGGTATTATTTCTCCAAATATTATTGTTAATATAACAAGAGTTTCGGAAAAAAATATGTAAGTGTGTTTTAAAATAGGTACATCTTTGGATATTTCGAAAAGCATTATGGTGTAAAGGCTTGCTGCAAATACTATGCTTATGGTGTATCCAAATAGTGTAAACGTTAGAAACTCCTCTTGGTTTTTTAAAAACTTTGAAACCATATCTTTGTAGGAGTTGTTTGATTTTTTGGCAAAAGCTTCAAGCCTTGACTTATTTGAAGATAGGATAGCCATTTCTGAGCCCGAGAAGAAACCCTCAAGCAGTATAAAAAATATGATTCCTAATATATAGCCTATAAGCTCCATCAAAAATCTCTTTTGACGGTTTTCTCTATAAGCTCCATAAGTTTTTCTGAGATAGGATAATAAGATAACTCTTGTTTTACCTCTTCTAAAAGCCTAAAAGCAAGTTCTTTTGTGTGTATCACCCCGCCTTTTTCAATAACCATATCGATTATGTTATCTAGCTCCTCTTGAGAAGGGTTTTGAGAGACCAATATATTTTGCAGCAGTTCTTTATCTAATTCGTCTAATACAGATATAACTGGATATGTTACCTTGCCCTCTTTTAAATCGCTTCTTGAAGGTTTTCCTAGTTTTTGACTATCTACCTCATAATCAAGAGCATCATCTATAAGCTGAAAAGCTCTACCAAGCTTTAAACCGATATCAAAAAATTTTTCATATTCTTCGTAGTTTGATATTAGAGCCCCAACGCCAAAACAAGCCCCTATAAGGTATGCGGTTTTACCGTCTATAATGTCAAAATATGTTTTTTCGTCTATTATGGAACCTATGCTTTTAAGCTCTAAAAGTTGACCTTCTGCCATTCTCATAACAGCTTTTGATAAAATGTCTATCATCTTTGCGTTGCCGTAGTTAGCATATAAAAATAGGGCTTTAGCGTAAAGGTAATCTCCGGTAAGCACCGCCACTTCTTGGCCAAACACTTTGTTTACAGAAGGCTTTCCTCTTCTTGAGTCTGCTTTATCTACCACGTCATCGTGAAGCAAAGAAGCTATATGAATATACTCTATACCACATCCAAGTGTTATAGCCTTATCTAAATCACCACCAAGACTTTCCACCAAATAAACCAGCAAAAGCGGTCTAATTCTCTTGCCACCGGCTTCTATGATAGAGTTTCCAGCTTTTAATATGGTATCTACAGAACTATCTAAATTTTCACTAAGAGCAAACTCTATCCTTTTTCTAATGTTGTCTAAACCACTTTGCTGAGCCATACTTTTATTAGTTTATCATATTTTTATAAAATATTACTCAAGTTAAAATCCTATAAACAATTCTTATATTTTAGCTTTTTATACTATCAAAATTTAACAAATCCATATACTCCCACTCTCTAAAAGCCATTGCGTATATCTTGTGCTTGGTAAGATAGTTGATGATGTTCTTTTGAAGCCTCAAAGAGGCAAATATAGGTACAAGTTTGTAATCTTTATACTCGTCAAAAAGCTTTCTAAACCTTTCTATCTTATCGGTTCTAAAATCATCTATATAGTCTATCTTTGGTGTTGATTTTACCTCTATAAGGAATACAGTTTTACATTCATCGCTTACCGCTATTACGTCAAACTCATCTTGTAAATCATCTTTTATTCTTTCTCTGTTCAAAGATAAGTCTGTTATCTTGCATTTAAAATAGCTTTCCAAAACAGGTCTTGTGGCTGGAAATATGATATCTTCTACTATAGTCCCCAGCTTGTTTGACAAAGCTCCCCATTCTTTGTTAAAGCGCTTTATCTCTTTATCTTGTCTTTTTTCTATCATTTCCATTCTTTTAATAGATTTTTCTACAGTCTCTCTTAGACTTTCCACCATCTTCTCCTGTTTTTTTAGTGACTCTTCAGAGTTTTTCCTTAGCTCTATTATACTTTCTTTTAGCTCTGATATCTTTTTACCTTCTTCTTTTAGACTTTCCCTGAGCTCTTCTATTTTCTTGCCTTCTTCTTTTAGGCTTTCTCTAAGCTCTTCTATTTTCTTGCCTTCTTCTTTTAGACTTTCATAAAGAGCTTCTATGTTTTTTCTCATTTCCTTATCGCTTTTCTCAAGCATCAACATACCAGCCATAAACTCTTTTAACATCTCTTCGACTTCTGAAAGCCTTCCTTCTACAGATTCCATAGTATAAATATATACACTGGAAAAAATTATGTCAAGCCAAAAAACTCTGCTATCTTTTGTTCTACAAACTCTTTAAACTCGTTTTTGAATCTATCCTTATTAAACCTTTCTGCGTTCTTTCTTATCTTAAAAGCATCAAAACTATCTTCCATAGCCTCAAATTTTTTTACAGCAGCTACGATAGCCTCTGTAGTTTGGTTTTCGAAAAACAAACCGCTTTCACCATCTACAACAGTTTCAAGAACACCACCTTTAGCATAAGCTATCACCGGTGTACCACAGGCTTGAGCTTCTACTGGAACTATACCAAAATCTTCCTCAGCCGCAAAAATAAACGCTTTTGCCTTACTCATATAATCTTTAAGAGCATGAAAAGGCTGATATCCAAGCATCTCTACATTTTTAGAGGCGTTTCGCTTTATTTTTTCAAAATCTGGCCCGTCTCCTATGACAACAAGCTTTTTATCGGGCATTTTTGAAAATGCATTTACTATCAAATCTATCCTTTTGTAAGGCACAAGCCTTGAAGCTGTCAGGTAAAAGTTTTCTTTTTTTGTATAAACCTCAAACTTATCTACCTCCACAGGGGGATATATAACTTTCGCATCTTTTCTATAAACTTTTTTTATCCTCTTTGCTATATAATTTGATATGGCTATAAAATAATCAACTCTATTTGCACTCACCACATCCCAAAGCCTTATCTTATGTAAAAAATATCTTGCCAACATGCTTTTTAAGCCTTTGTCAAGAGCACTCTCTCTTAAATACTCCTGATATAAATCCCAAGCATACCTAATAGGAGTATAACAATAACATATGTGAAGCTGATTTGAGTTTGTTAAAACTCCTTTTGCCACAGCATGAGAAGAAGATATAATTACATCGTAGTAAGATAAGTCAAACTGCTCTATAGCAAAAGGAAAAAGTGGTAGATAATTTCTATAAAGCTTTGTTGCTTTGGGCAGTTTTTGAATAAAAGATGTTTTTATGTTGGCTTTTTCAAAAATAGAACCCTTCAACGATTCTTCAGCTTTTAAAAGCGTATATACATCAGTAGGATAAAGCTCATATATAGCTTCCAAAGTTTTCTCCGCTCCCCCAATTGTTACAAGCCAATCGTGGACAAGCGCAAATTTCATCAAACTATGCTATCAAAGACTCATCTTCAAGCAAGGAAGCCTTGTAAATTAGCTCTACCTCTTTCTCTGTAATATCGGCTGGATTTATATTAAAAGCGTTTCTACCGGTAAAGTACACATCTTCTGCAAGAGTGTAAGGAAGATCCTCATCTGGGGCTATACCAAGCTCTTTTAAGCTAAGCGGAAGATTTAGCCTTTTGGTGAGGGTTTTTAGCGTTTCAAGAAGATGATATTCATCCTTTAAGCCTAACTCTGTTGCTAACTTTCTATATTTTTCTGGCGCTCTTTTTATATTGTAAAGGGTAACGTAATATCCTAAAGCCGATAAACCTTTTGCGTGGGCTACTTGTGGATACCTACCAGATATAGGATGCTCCATAGCGTGAATAAGACCCGCCCTTTTTTGGTCTATAGCAATACCTGCAAGCATAGCCGCATAGCTCATGTTTTCTCTGGCTTCTTTATTGGTTCCGTCTTTGTATGCCACTTCAAGCCATCTCAGTATTAACCTTAAGGCTACTACATCTAAGTCTTCTGCAAGTCTATTGTTAAGCCTGTTCGTATAAGATTCTAAAGCATGGTAAAAAGCATCCATACCTGTGGTGGCGGTTAGGTCTTTGTCCATACTCATAGTAAGCTCTGGGTCTACTATGGCTACCTTTGGATAATTTAAAGAATGGGCTATCGCAAGCTTTTCTTTTCTGTTTGGATTTGATATTACAGAGTATTTGTTTACTTCAGAGCCAGTACCAGCGGTGGTGGGTATAGCTATCACCGGCCTTGTGTAATAGGGTATAGATTTTGGACCCTCTGGATAAAACACGTATTCCCAAGCAAAACCTTCGTTAGAAGACACTATGGCTATAGCTTTAGCCGCATCTAATATTGAACCTCCTCCAAGACCTATAATAAAATCTACTTTGTTTTCTGCAGCTATTCTAGCTCCTTTGTTTACGCTTGCATCAGTAGGGTTTGGTTCTATTTCATCGTATATGATTACATCCCTTATGTTGTTTAAAATTAAGTTTGATATAACTTTGTCTAAGTATCCATGCTTTTTAGAAGATCTGCCTGTTACAATTAGCCCTTTAAAACCAAACCGCCTTGCCACTTCACCCACTTTTGAAAGAGTACCGTATCCAAAATGTATATCCACAGGCATATAGTAGTTAAACATCATAAATCACCTCTCAAAGGATTATATGGTCGCTTTTAAAAACAGGACCTTCTACGCAGGTTCTCGTATAACCATCTTCTGTTTTCACCACACAGCCAAGACAAACTCCGTATCCGCAAGCCATAGGATTTTCCAAAGAAATATAGGCTTCAAATCCCTTTTGCTTTGAAATGTTTTGCACAGCTTTCAACATAGGGGTAGGACCGCACGCATGCACACTCACATTTTCCATATCCTTTAAAGCATCTGTCACATAACCTTTTTTACCAAAACTCCCATCGTCGGTATAAACCTCAACAGGTATATCGTATTTTGAAAACCAATCAAGCATAACAAGGTGTTCTTTTGACCTTGCTCCGTAATATACTTTAAAATTTAAGTTTTTAGCTTTTAAAAGCTTACAAAACAAACTAACTCCAGATATGCCAATACCCCCAGCCAACACAACGTTTAACTTATCGTAAGAAGCTTCAAAAAATCCATTACCAAGAGGCATCAGCACATCCACAAACTCCCCTTCTTTCAAGCCGCTCATGACAGTAGTCCCTTTGCCTATTACGTCGTAGTATATATACATATTATCTTCTTCTACATCTGCTATAGCAAAAGCCCTTCTGTTTAAAGGATCAAAACTATCGTTTGGCTTTATCATAACAAAATGCCCGGGCTTTATATCGTAACGATGTTTTAGTTTTAACACCATCAAATAAGTATGTATGCCCACTTTTTCATTTTTTAGGATTTCTAACCTTACATCTTCCATAAAAATATTATACTCTGGCTAAAACACCAACAAGGTGTTATATTATTATTAGAGGAAACGAATGGGCACAAGCATACCAATGGCCATTTACGATAAGTTGGTAGAAAAGTTTGGTAAAGAGACTGCCGTTGAAATTGTAGAACTTCTTGAAGATACCCAAGACTATTTAGAAGAAAAAGTAGTTGAAGAAACTAAAAAAAGAAAAATAGAGTTAAGAGATGAACTAAGAAAAGAGTTAGCCACAAAAGAAGATATACTGCTTGTAAGACAAGAGATAGAGTCGCTAAGACAAGAGATGCAGACGATTAGACAAGAGCTAAAAGGAGAGATTGAAGCACTAAGGCAAGAAGTAAGAGGAGAGATAAAAGTGCTTAAGATGTGGATTTTTATCTTAGGAGTGCTTGAGATAGTTTTAAATCAAAACTCTTTGGAGCTTATAGCAAAAATATTGGGCAACGTATCCAAATAAGTATGCTAAAAAATAACATCGAAGAGGTATACACCAAGATAGAAAGAGCTTCATCAAAAGCTTCTAGAAAAAAAGAAGATATAAAGCTTTTAGCCGTCACAAAAACAGTACCCGTTGATGTTATAAAAGAAGCTTACAAATACGGTCTTAGGCTTTTTGGAGAAAACAAAGTCCAAGAGTTTTTAGGAAAATACGAAGCTCTAAAAGATTTTGATATAGAATGGCATTTTATAGGCACACTTCAAACAAACAAGGTAAAATACCTAAAAAATAAAGTAAAACTCATACACTCAGTAGATAGAAAAGCGCTTGTGGACGAGATTTCAAAACGAATGGAGCGTATGGATATTCTTATAGAAGTAAACGTAGGACAAGAACAGTCAAAATCCGGCGTAAAAGAAGAGCATCTAAAAGAACTAGTCGAATATGTACTATCAAAACCAAACCTACAACTTAAAGGGCTTATGTGCATACCACCTTATTTTGAAGATAAAGAAAAAGTACGCCCTTTTTTTGCTAAGCTAAGAAACTTAAAAGAAGATTTAGAAAATATTTTTAATATAACGCTACCGGAGTTATCTATGGGCATGTCTCATGATTTTGAAGTAGCCATAGAAGAAGGTGCCACCATAATAAGGATAGGTACCTACATATTTGGTGAAAGAGATTATAACAAGTAAAATTGATGAACCTTGCAAGAAAGATTTTTGAAGCCAACAGGATTTTTAAGCTTTTAGAAAAAGGCGATAGAATACTAATTGGTTTTTCTGGCGGTGTGGATTCTGTTGTATTGTCTTATCTTATGTACAAACTAAAAGATGTATTTGGAATTGAGATTGGATTAGCTCACTTTAACCATAACCTAAGAGAAGATGCAAAAGATGATGAGCTGTTTTGTATAAACTTTGCCAAATCCTTTGGTATTCCTATATACGTAGAAAGCTACGATATAAAATCCCTAAAGGGAAACGTAGAAGAAAACGCTCGTAAAAAGCGCTACGAATTTTTACAAAAGACAGCGAAAAAAGAGGCTTTTAACAAGATAGCAACAGCCCATCACCTAGATGATTTGGCAGAAACGATGATTCTTTGGTTTGTAAGAGGAGGTGGATTGAAAGGTTTATCTGGTTTTAAGGCTTTTCAAAACAACATAATAAGACCCCTTATCACCGCCACAAAAGAGGAAATTAAGGATTTTGCACAAAAAGAAAACCTAAGCTGGAAAGAAGATTATACAAACTACGATGAGACTATATCAAGAAACCTAATAAGACACAAGGTGATACCTATTTTAAAAAAGATAAACCCAAATTTTTTATCCACTGTGCTGCAAGAATCTATAATCCTTCAAGATGAAGAAGCTTTTTTAGAAAATTATACGGAAAACCTTATAAAAAGTATAGATGTTTTTGATATCAAAAGCCTAAAATCCCAACCAAAGGCTATACAAAGGCGCATAGTAAGGAAAATCTTTGGTACAAAGACCTTTCAAAAAACAGAGCTTGTTTTAAGGCTTTTAGAAAACGCCAAGCAAATAAGACTATCAAAGGATAAAATATTAGAGGTAAAAAACGGTAAAATAACAATCAAAAGAATGATATAATATAAAGCAAACTTTTAAGAGGTGGAAGATTTATGCCGAAACTATCACCAAGGGATATAAAGAGTAAAATAGCTGGTATAAAAAACACTATGCGTATTACAAACGCCATGAAAGTGGTCTCTGCTGCCAAGCTAAGAAAAGCCCAAGAGGCTATATTCAAAGCAAGACCATACTCTGATAAACTCTACGAAATAATGGCTCATCTTTTTGCCCATATAGATACTTATTCTCATCCACTTTTTAGAAGAAGGGATTTAAAAACCGTGGACTTGGTGGTTATAAGCGCAGATAGAGGATTGGCTGGAGCTTTTAACGCAAACTTGTTTAAAAAAGTGGATAGCTATCTAAAATCTTGTCAGAATCAAAACGTAAATCTTCATATAATAGGAAGAAAAGCCCATCAGTACTATTCTAAGAGAAAATACAACATAGTTAGCTCTTATCAAGATGTATTTAAGAAAGAAATAAACTTTGATATAGTAAAAGAACTTGGTGCTAAACTAATATCAAGGTATAAAGAAGAAGAAACTGACCTTATAGTGCTTTTCAACAATGAAATGATAACAAAAGCCACATACGCTCCAAAAGAAAGAAGGTTTTTACCAATAAGAGAAGAGGACATAAATATACAAGAACGCCCATTGGACCACAACACAGTATACAACATAGAAGGTAATGAAACTGATATACTAGACGGCATTATAAACATATACATGAACTACCAACTTTACAGAGCCATGTTAGAATCAAACGCCGCAGAGCACTTTGCCCGTATGGTAGCAATGGACAACGCCACCAGAAACGCCTCAGACCTAATCAAGAAATGGACTCTTATATTCAACAAAGCCCGTCAAGAATCCATCACCGCAGAGCTAATAGATATAGTAACAGCAGCAGAAGCCATGGATTAAGCTAATATACTGCATAGAAGTTTATAAGCTTTTAAATATATTAAATTTGATGATTCCTAAGGTATCTATAGGAGTAGAGTTTATTGCCACCGAAGAAGATATACTTAAGTCTATACACAAAGAGGTAGGAGCCTCGCTTACATTTCTTGGTATAGCAAGAGCCTCAAAAGAAGACGGAGATATAGTAGAGCTTTTCTACGAAGCCCATGAACCCATGGCTTTAAAAATTTTTGAAGACATAAGATTAAAAGCCATAAAGGATTTTTCTTTAATAGACGCCTATATTTACCATAAGATAGGTAGCGTGAAAGTGGGAGAAGTATCTTTTTTCGTACTGGTGCTTGGCTCTCACAGAGACGAGGTTTACAAAGGCTCAAGGTTTATAGTGGATGAAGTAAAAAAAGAAGCCCCCATATGGAAAAAGGAGGTTTTTAGAGATGGAAGCTCTAAATGGGTCATGGGTGCATGAGATAACTTACCTTCGAATATCCATCACCGATAAGTGCAACATGAAATGCTCTTACTGTAGACCCACAAACGTGGATTATATATCACACAAGGAGCTTCTATCTTACGAGGAGATAAGAGATATAGTTTCTATCATGAAAGATTTTGGTCTTAAAAAAGTTAGAATCACCGGCGGAGAACCACTCGTAAGGCCTCAAGTTTGGAAACTGGTATCTTTGCTAAAAGCTATAAACTTAGAGTCTATATCAATGACCACCAACGGTACATATCTAAAAGAGTATGCAAAACTTTTAAAAGAAGCTGGTCTTGATACTATAAATATAAGCTTAGATACGTTAGATGAAGATAAGTTTAAACATGTTACCAAAAGCGATATAAAGCCAGTTTTAGAAGGTATTTACGAAGCTTCTTCTTTGGGATTTAACATAAAACTAAACACAGTGCTCATAAAAAATTTTAACGACGATGAGATAATACCCCTTGTGGAATTTGCAAGAGATGTAAGAGCAAGGATAAGGTTTATAGAGCTAATGCCTGTTGGGAAGCTTGATTTTTTCAATAGATCAAAAATTTTTTACAACCACCAAGTGTTTGAGCTTTTAGAAAAAACTTATGGAAAACTTGTAGCGCTACCTCCAGATGGTTCTAAAAGTGCAAGAAGGTTTTTAATAAAATCTATAGACACGGAGGTGGGTTTTATAAGTCCTATATCAAGTCCTTTTTGCGATGGATGTTCAAAACTAAGGCTTACGCCTGAAGGCACTATTATGTATTGTCTTAGGACCAACGGCGGCATAAATATAAAAAAGTTGATAAGAGAAGAGGGTATAGAAGCTTTTAGGAAAATAATGCCAGACATAATTACGCAAAAAAACCTATCGAACGAATATATAATAAACAACAATTATAACTTTTTAGACTGCAACAGAGCGATGACTTCTATAGGCGGATAATGAAGTTTAAGGTAGTAAACTTAGGCTGTAGAATGAACCAATTTGACGGAGACTTTATAAGCTCATGGCTTTTAAAACATGGTTATGAAAAATCAGAAATACCAGATATATACATAATAAACACCTGCACCGTCACATCACAAGCGGATAGAAGCTCAAGACAAGCTATATATCAAGCCAAAAAAGAAAATCCAAACGCCGTTGTAATAGCTACTGGCTGCTATGCCCAAACTCAAAAAGAAGTTTTGGAAAAATTAAAAGAAGTAGATATAGTCTTAGGAAACGCAAATAGGACAGATATATTAGAAGCTATAAAAAATTACATGGATACCAAACAAAAGCTATCTTACGTAGACAACATATTTAGGCAAAACGATATAGCCTTTCAAGAGGATATAATTTTTGAGAACCATAGACCTTTTTTAAAAATACAAGAAGGTTGCAACAGCTTTTGCACTTTTTGTATAATACCTTTTGCCAGAGGTAAATCAAGAAGCGTAGACGAAGAGCTTGTTTTTAAAAGCGTGCAAAATTTATACGAAAAAGGCTATAAAGAAGTGGTACTAACCGGCACACAGCTAAGCCAATACGGACACGATAAAGGCACTTCACTTTTTAAGCTTTTAAAAAAACTAATAAAAATACCAATATTTATAAGACTTTCCTCTATGAATGTGAATGAGATAAAAAACGATAAAAACCTGTTAGACCTTATAACCCAAGAAGAAAATATAATGCCTCATTTTCATCTTTCTCTTCAAAGCGCCAGCGACAACATCCTAAAAGCAATGAGAAGAGAATATACGCTAAAAGAGTACGAAGAAACTGTAGATTATATCATTAAAAAAAGACCAATTAGCGCTATAGGTACAGATGTAATAGTGGGATTTCCAACAGAAACCGATGAAGATTTTAACATCACCTACAATTTCCTAAAGGGTTTTCCTTTTGCTTACCTTCACATATTTACATATTCAGATAGGCCTCTTACAAAAGCACAAAAACTAACACCGAAAGTAGATACAAACACCAAAAAAGAGCGCTCAAACACCCTTCATATACTTGACAAAGAAAAAAGAGCAATCTTTAGAAAAAACATGGAAGGCAAGACACTAAGAGCACTAACCATATCCTCTGATAAAGCCATCACAGAAAATTATATAGAACTAACTCCAAGAGACCTTTTTATGGAAAAATTTGACAAAATAAATGATATAATATTGGTAAGATTATGAAGATAGTGGCAAGAAGCGTTAAGGTAGAACCAATAGATGGTAAGATAGAGCGCTGTGCTGACGGTGAAAATTCTAAATTTTACTGCCTTAAAGTTTTAATCACATTTTCAAATGGCACTACAAAAGAGTATGTTATGAGAGCACACAACGAACCAAAAACCTTAGAGCGTTTTATAAACAACGACAAAGGCTACAAAGATAAGTTTCAAGATAAGTTTGCCCTCACAGATAAAGGAGAAATAGTATATCTACCAAATGTACCCCAAGAAGCTCTATCTACATGAGATATTAACAAAAGCACTCATGCTGACATTTTGCTTCGATACAGCCGGTAAAGGTAAAGTTTTTGCCATAGCAAAAGCTATTGGTCTAGGAGTGTTTTCTGCATAAGATAAGCTTTTTACAAAACAATCTTTGTTAAAGATCTTAGAAAACTCTGCTACATAGTCAATAGATTTTTTAGCTAAATCTTTTACAAGATAATCTTTTGCTTTATCAATTTCTTCTTTGGGAACAACAAAACCAGAGTAAGTTATTTGATAGTTTATACCTTTTAAAGCGTTTAATAGCTTATCTTGGTCTTTTGGGTTTTTCATATAAAAAGTATAGCTATCTATCCCTTTGTAGCCTTCACATATGTATTTGTTATTATTATAAAAGCAGTTTCTTAAAATACTAAAATTACCACCTTTGTAAGGTATGTTAAGACTCCTTATCATAGTATCAACTCTACCAAGATAAACTACTACATCGTCGCTACTTTGAGCGCTATAATTTATAGCAACACCAAGCTTATAAACGCTTGGCAAAAGACTCTTGTTATCTTTAAGCTGTATGCTTATATCTGGATAGGCGTAGGATATAGCGCAAAAACCCAAAACGAAAAATAAAAGTTTACCTTTTTTCATACATTCATTATAACAACTTTTAAAACCCATTAGCATGATATAATAAAGAATGCACAATTCAAGTAGCAAGTTCATATTTGTAACAGGCGGTGTTTTATCTTCTCTTGGTAAAGGTGTAGCTTCCGCTTCCATAGGGGCTTTATTGGAAGGTCTTGGGCTTAATATAACTCTTCAAAAGTTAGACCCTTATCTAAACGTAGATCCCGGAACTATGAACCCGTATCAACACGGTGAGGTGTTTGTAACAGAAGATGGTGCCGAAACCGACCTTGATTTAGGACACTATGAAAGGTTTACCAATACAAACTTGTCTAAACTAAACAACATAACCGCTGGGAAAATATACAACAGCGTTTTAGAAAAAGAGAGAAAAGGTGCATACCTTGGTTCTACAGTGCAAGTGATCCCGCACGTCACCGATGAAATAAAGTCTATGATATTAAAAGTCTCAAAAGATAAAGACATCACAATAGTTGAAATAGGTGGTACCGTTGGAGA
Source organism: Hydrogenobaculum sp. (assembly GCF_049967395.1). Classification (NCBI taxonomy): domain Bacteria; kingdom Pseudomonadati; phylum Aquificota; class Aquificia; order Aquificales; family Aquificaceae; genus Hydrogenobaculum; species Hydrogenobaculum sp. Next base: position 46,932 of record NZ_JBMFST010000005.1, read on the forward strand.
TATAGAGAGCTTGCCTTTTCTAGAGGCTATAAGACAGCTTCAGCTTGAGCTTGGAAAACAAAACACACTTTTTATACATCTAACCTATGTCCCTTACATATCAGTTGCAGGTGAGTTAAAAACCAAACCAACCCAACACTCGGTAAAAGAGTTAAGAGCTATAGGTATCCAGCCAGATATTATAATATGCCGCTCTGAGGTAGAGCTTCCTCAAGATGTAAAATCAAAAATAGCGATGTTTTGCAATGTAAAACCGGAAAATGTCATATCTGCTTATGATGTAGATTATATTTATAAAATCCCTCTTATTTTAAAAGCCCAAAACTTAGATAAAATCATAATAGAAGCTTTTAACTTAGAACAAAAATCACCAAACTTATCAAAATGGGAAGATATTGTATCAAGGCTTGAGAGCTTGCAAGACAGCGTCAACATAGCTATAGTAGGAAAATATATAAAGCTAAAAGACGCTTACAAAAGCCTTATAGAAGCTCTTATACACGGTGGTATTGAAAATAAGTTGAAAGTAAATATGGTTTGGTTTGACTCTGAAAATGTTGAAGAAAAAGATTTAGAGCATATGGACGGTATACTAATACCAGGGGGATTTGGAGAAAGGGGAATAGAGGGTAAGATAAAAGCCCTTAACTACGGCAGGACCCACAACATACCTACTTTTGGCATATGCCTTGGCATGCAACTTATGGCGGTGGAGTTTGCTAGAAACGTTTTAGGCTTTAAAGATGCAAATTCTACAGAGTTTGACCCAAATACACCAAATCCCGTTATAGACATTATGGAAGACCAGAAAAACGTAGAAAACATGGGTGGGACTATGAGATTGGGAGCTTACGAATGCCTTATAAAAGAAAATACAAAAGCTTATGAAATCTACAAAGAAAATCTAATATACGAAAGACACAGACACAGATACGAATTTAACAACAAATACAAAGAAGATTTTGAAAAAAACGGTTTTATAGCTTCTGGTATATACCCTAAAAAATCTCTAGTTGAAATATTAGAGTTAAAGGACCACAGATGGTATATAGGATGTCAATTTCATCCAGAGTTTAAAAGCAAACCTTTCAAAGCCCACAAATTGTTTGCATCTTTTATAGAAAATGCATATATTTATAAGAAGGAAAGGAGTTAAAATATGGCCTTGGACTACCAACCGATGTACGTGCTTGCCAGCGGAATGAGTTTAGAGCAAAGAAGATTGGATGTAGTAGCCAACAACATAGCAAACGCAGATACACCCGGTTTTAAAAAAGATTTTCTATCGGCTTTGGCCTACTATACACCAGACGCCACCAAAGAACCAGGCACAGCTCCTGACAACCCTTCAAACAACTACGTTTATCCTATCATGGAAAAAATATACACAAATTTTACCGAAGGACCCATCAAGAAAACAGACAACCCCCTTGACTTAGCCATAAACGGCAAAGGCTTTTTCAAAGTGATGAACGACAAAGGCCAAATATTTTATCAAAGAAGAGGAGATTTTCAACTAGACAAGAACGGGTATCTCGTAAATCACTACGGCATGAAGGTGTTGGGTCCAAAAAACCAACCCATTCAAATACCACCCATAGCTACATCTATCCATATATCACCCCAAGGAAACGTATTTATAACAACTCAAGGTACCAACGAAACGCCCACACAAGTAGGAACTATAGGCTTGTAGACCTAACTAATCCAGAAAAAGCCGGCAACGACCTTTATACCGCTCAAAACGCCACGCCAGACACAACATCCACTTTAATACAAGGGGCTTTAGAAGGTTCTAACGTAAATCCAGTAAGAGAAATGGTGCAGCTTATCGACCTTTCAAAAGCCTATCAAGTCTATGGAAACCTTGTAAAAGGCCTAGAAACCACCCAGTCCAAAGTCTCAAACAACTTCGGCTAGTTTTTAGGATTTTTCTAAATCTAGCAAATATCGATAGACTTTTTCTAACTTAGGTATCAAAGCCGGTATATCAGAAGTGGCTGTTTCCCATATTATTTCATAATCAATCTCATGATAAAAATGAATAACTTTATCCCGCATTTTTGCTATGGCACTCCAGGAAATATCAGAAAATGTTTGTCTAATATCAGGTGGTAAGCACTTTACCGCTTCTCCTATTAT